>USHI01000056.1 GCA_900554405.1 uncultured Eubacteriales bacterium
AGGCGGATCGTCGCGCCCCCCCTCCCGCCGGCTCCCGCCGTATCGACGGATTTCATCGGTTCGAACACAAGCGGGTGGTGCGTAACGATAACGTTCGAACCCTCCGCCGCCGCGGCTTTGATCGCCTCCGTTGTCGCATCAAGTGCAACGGTAACGCTTTGCACCGGCGCGCTTCCGTCCGGGATGACCATTCTTCCGTCGTTATCCCAGGGTTCGGAATATTCCTTCGGGATCATTTCATCCAGTATTTGCGCAAGTCTGTCAACGGTAAGCATGGCTCACTTCCCCTTTGATTTATTTGCCGAGAAGCCTTCTGACGCGCGCCGCGATCCCGGCGGCGTTAAGACCGTAATAATCTATAAGAACGCCCGCGGGTGCGCTTGTCCCGAAAACATCCTCCACACCGACGCGCGCCAGCCTTGCGCCGCCGTTTTCGGCAAGTATTTCGGCAACGGCGCTGCCCAGCCCGCCGATGATATTATGCTCCTCCGCCGTGACGATATTGCCTGTTTTTGCGGCATATTTGAGCACAAGCTCTTCATCGATCGGCTTGACGGTATGCATATCTATAACCGCGGCATCTATGCCCTCGTTTTTAAGCAGAGCTCGAGCTTCGAGCGCGGCGGAAACAAGTATCCCGTTGGCGATAATGCAGACATCGCCCCCGTCCGCAGCGACAATGCCCTTTCCGAGCCTGAATTCCCGTTCGCCGCGTTCGTATACCTGCGGAACGGCATATCTGCCCAGCCGCATATAGACCGGCCCGTCGTACCTGAGTATTTCCGCGGTGAGCGCCTCGGTGGAGGCGGAATCCGCAGGGGAAACGACCGTCATCCCCGGCAGCGCACGCATTATCGCGATATCTTCGCAGAACTGGTGTGTCGCCCCGTCCTCGCCGACGGTAACGCCGGCGTGTGATGCGCATATTTTGACGGGAAGGTGCGGGTACGCAACGGAATTGCGTATCTGTTCGAAAGCCCTGCCGCAGGCGAACATTGCAAACGACGAAGCAAACGCCGGAAAGCCCGTGGCGGCAATACCCGCGGCGACGGAGATCATGTTTTCCTCCGCTATGCCGCAGTTGAAGAATCGTTCGGGAAATTTATCCGCGAAAATTTTGGTTTGAGTAGAGCCCGAAAGATCGGCATCGAGCACATAAAAATCGTATTTTTCACCGAGCGCGGCAAGTGTTCTGCCGTAAGCGACGCGTGTTGCTTCCT
This sequence comes from uncultured Eubacteriales bacterium, assembly GCA_900554405.1. Classification (GTDB taxonomy): domain Bacteria; phylum Bacillota; class Clostridia; order Oscillospirales; family CAG-382; genus Coliplasma. Next base: position 1,221 of record USHI01000056.1, read on the forward strand.
TATCTGCCATTGCTCATATCCTCCCTTGCCTGCTCCCATGCGGCGCGAAGCTCCGATTCGGCGGCTGCAAATTCCTCCGCCTTCGGCGCCTTGCCGTGCCATGTATAATTGTTTTCCATAAAGGAAACGCCCTTGCCCTTGACCGTTTTGCAGATTATCGCGCCCGGACGCCCGGAGGCGATACATTCCGAAACGGCTTTGTCGATAGCTTCGAAATCGTGCCCGTCGATCACAACGGCGTGCCAGCCGAAGGCACGGAACTTTTCATCCAGCGGGTTCGGATCCATAACGTCGCTCACGGCGCCGTCGATCTGATAGCCGTTGCTGTCCACAAAGGCAATAAGGTTATCCAATTTGTACTGGTTGGCGAACATCGCCGCCTCCCACACCTGGCCTTCCTCTGTTTCGCCGTCGCCCAGAAGTGTGTATATACGGTATTCCTCGCCGCGGCGCTTTGCAACGGCAGCCATTCCCGCCGCAGCGGAAAAGCCCTGACCGAGCGAACCCGTGGACATATCCACACCGGGTGTGCCCTTCATATCCGGGTGCCCCTGCAGCATTGCGCCGAGCGTGCGGAGCTTTTTAAGCTCCTCCTCCGGGAAATACCCGCGCATTGCAAGCGCGGAATAAAGTGCGGGGCAGCAGTGCCCCTTGGAGAGCACGACACGGTCGCGCCCGGGTGCATCCGGCGCGGCGGGATCGATATTCAGCCTGTAAAAATAAAGATAAGCAAGCACATCGGCGATCGAAAGCGACCCGCCGGGATGCCCGCTTTTTGCGCGGTAGACCGCGTCCACGGAAAGAAGGCGTATTTTCGCCGCTCTTTCCTTCAGCATAAGAACAGTTGCGTTTTCCATGTTCCGGTTTCCTTTCTCAAAGCCCGGCACGACGCAGCGCATCGCTGAAATACGCAGGCCTTGCCGCTTCAATTGAAATATTCTCGCCCGTGATGGGGTGAATAAACGAAATGTATTTTGCAAACAGGCACTGCCCCGCCAGCCCCAGCGAATATTTTTCGCTTCCGTAGACCGGATCCCCCGCGACAGGGTGCCCTATATATGCCATATGCACACGGATCTGATGTGTACGCCCGGTTTCGAGCGTGAGTTCAAGATGAGTGTATCTGTCGCTTTCCGCAAGCACGCGCCAGTGTGTAACCGCGGGCTTGGAATTAAGCTGAGTGACAGCCATTTTTTTACGGTCGGTTTTGTGCCTGCCGATGGGAGCATCGACGGTACCTTCGCTTTCGCGCATTTTTCCGGCGACTATCGCCTCGTACCGGCGCACAAAGGAATGCTCTGCTATCTGCAGGGCAAGCCCGCGGTGGGCTTCATCCGTCTTGGCGACAATGAGCAGTCCGGATGTGTCCTTATCGATCCGGTGAACGATCCCCGGCCGCACCACGCCGTTTATGGAGGAAAGCCGCCCCCTGCAATGAAAAAGCAGCGCGTTGACAAGCGTTCCGTCAGGGTTGCCGGGCGCGGGGTGGACAACCATTCCGCGCGGTTTATCGCACACGAGAAGGTATTCGTCCTCGTAAAGTATATCCACCGGAATATCCTGCGGTGTTGCGGCAAGCTCCGCCGCAGGCGGGATATCCGCGGCGATCGTATCGTTTTCACACACCGGGTATTTCTTTTCCGCCTTTTTACCGTTTACCGTTATAAGGCCTGCGGCAATAAGCTCTGCAGCGCGTGTACGGCTCACGCCGAAGTGCAGTGCGCAATACGCATCCAGCCTTTTACCGGTGTCGGGAGCCGAAACGCAGGCAAGCTCCGGCGCGGAGAATTCCTCATTCATCGCCGTTACCGCCCGATTCCCCGCCCTTTTGCGGTTTTGACTCCGCAAGGCGGCGTTCCACCTTCGGTTCGAAGAAGATTATATATACCCCGAGCAGCACCGCGCCGACGGTTATAAAAGAATCGGCAACATTGAACACCGCAAAATCGACAAAGTCCACGCGGAAGAAATCCGTCACATAGCCGTTGACGATACGGTCGATCATATTTCCGATCCCGCCGCCGAGTATCATCGAAAGCGAAACGGTGAGCAGCACATGGCGGGAGCGCCAGAAATACAGCATGACCGTTATCGCAACGATGGCGACACAGGAAAGCAGCATGAACACCCAGCGCCTGTCCGAAAGCATGGAAAAAGCCGCGCCGGTATTGCGGGTGTGGTAAAAGCTGAGCACGCCGGGAATAAAGCGGGCTTCGCCGTAAAGAGGAAGCCCGTTTACAACAATGGATTTGCTGATCTGATCCAGCAGTACCGCAACTGCGGTGATAACTGCGGCTAACATAGCGCCTTGCGGCAGCGGGCGCAGAGGTGCTGCCCGTCCTCATCGACAGTGCAGTCGTCCTTCTGCATCCAGCAGCGAACGCACTTTTCGCCCTCCGAAACGGCAACACGCACGGCAATGCCGTTTTCCTCATCGATATAAGCGCCTTCGGGTGCGTTTTCGGAGGAAAGCTCCACCTTGCTCACGATGAACACGGTAGGCAGTATCGGTGCAAACTCGCGGAACAGCTTCATCGCTTCGCTCCCCTCCGGGGCATAAACGGTAACATCCGCCTCCAGTGATTTGCCGATGATCTTTTCGGCACGGGCAAGCTCAAGCGCCTTCATAACACCGTCGCGATGCTCGAAAAGGCTTTCGTACTTGCCGCAGATATCCGCGAAATCAAGCGCCTTGTCGTATTCCGGAAGGTCGTTCAGGAACACGCTTTTTGCATTGTCCGCCGCGGCGTGGTTCATGTAAAGCCAGACTTCCTCTGCCGTATAGGAAAGCACCGGGGCGAGCATTCTTGTAAGCGCGTTTACGATGATATACATTGCCGTCTGTGCGCTTCTGCGCGCAGGATCGTTCTTCGCTTCGCAATAGAGCCTGTCCTTGGTGATGTCGATATAAAGCTTGGACATATCCGTCGAGCAGAAGTTGAGTATTTCGTGATAAACTATATGGAACTGATAGCTGTCGTACGCTTCGCGGACGCGGGCAGCAAGCCCGTTGAGCCGCGATACCGCCCATTTGTCGATATCGCAGAACGATTCGGGGCAGACACTGTCGCGGTCCGGATCGAAATCGGTTTCCGGCGTGCCGAGGTTGGCAAGCAGTATACGCAGCGTGTTTCTGATCTTGCGGTAGCTTTCGGAAAGCTGCTTGAATATTGCATCCGAAGCGCGCACATCCACACGGTAATCGCTGGAAGCGACCCAGAGCCTGAGTATATCCGCGCCGTATTTATTTATGACTTCCTCCGGCGCGACGGCATTGCCCAGCGATTTGTGCATCGCCTTGCCCTCTCCGTCCACCGTCCAGCCGTGGGTGAGAACCGCCTTGTAGGGCGCTTCGTCCAGCCCGGAGCCGATCGCGGTGAGCAGCGACGATTGGAACCAGCCGCGGTACTGATCCGCGCCTTCGAGGTAAAGATCGGCAGGACGACCGAGACCGTTTTCGCCGTCCAGCACGTTGAAGTGCGTGGAGCCGGAATCGAACCAGCCGTCAAGAGTGTCGGTCTCTTTATAAAAATGCTTTCCGCCGCAATGCGGGCAGGTAAAGCCTTCGGGAAGAAGCTCGCCCGCCTCGTGCGCAAACCAGGCATTGGAGCCTTCGCGCGCGAAAATATCGGCAATACGGTCGATGGTTTCCTCCGTGACTATCGGCTTTTTGCAATCCTCGCAATAGAACACGGGGATAGGAAGCCCCCAGTTGCGCTGGCGCGAAATGCACCAGTCGGCGCGTTCGTTGATCATGGAGATCATTCTGTCGCCGCCCCACGCGGGCATCCATTCGACACCCTCGCACGCCTTTACGGCGCGATCGCGGAAGGCTTCGACCGAACAGAACCACTGCGGTGTGGCGCGGAAGATTATCGGGTGCTTGCAGCGCCAGCAGTGCGGATAGGGGTGCACGATCTCCTCGGAAGCGAGCAGTGCTCCGCTTTCCTTCATGTCGGCAAGTATCGCTTTGTTGGATTCGTCGTAACGCATACCGGCATATTTCCCGGCAAGCTCGGTCTGATATCCGCGGTCGTCCACGGGGACGATTATCTCGATCCCGTAGCGCATACCTGTCATATAGTCGTCCACGCCGAAGCCGGGAGCCGTATGAACACAGCCCGTACCGCTGTCCATTGTGACATATTCGGCGGTGACAAGAAGGCTTTCACGGTCCAGGAAGGGGTGGCGTGCCTTCATGAATTCAAGCTCGCCGCCCTTGAAGGAGGCAAGCGTTTCGTATTCGGTGATCCCGGCGTTTTCGAGCGCGTGCCCGACAAGCGCGGAAGCCATGATATATCTTTCGCCGGAGGGAACCTTTATAAGCGAATATTCCTCGCGCGGGTGAACGGCTATCGCCATGTTGCCCGGAAGTGTCCACGGGGTCGTCGTCCAGATGACGAAATAGGTGTTTTCCGTGCCGCCGTGGGCCTGCAGCAGGCCTTTATCGTCGGAAACGGGGAATTTTACATATATGGAGGTGCAGGGCGCATCCTGATATTCGATCTCGGCTTCGGCAAGAGCAGTTTCGTCGTGGGCGCACCAGTAAACCGGTTTCAGCCCTTTATAGATATACCCCTTGCGGAACATTTCGCCGAAAACGCGCACCTCGCGCGCTTCAAAAGCCGGATCCATGGTAAGATAAGGGTTGTCCCAATCGCCCAGGACACCGAGCCTGCGGAAGGAGGTACGTTGAAGATCGACGAACTTCGCCGCGAATTTACGGCATTCCTCGCGGAATTCGGGCACCGTCATCTTTTTCCTGTCGAGCTTGCTTTGCTTGATTATCGCGCTTTCGATAGGCATTCCGTGGTTATCCCACCCCGGTCTGTACGGCGCATAGCAGCCCTCCATGGATTTGGATTTTACGATGAAATCCTTGAGTATCTTGTTGAGCGCCGTGCCGATATGAATGTTTCCGTTGGAAAAAGGAGGCCCGTCGTGAAGCACAAAGGAGTGCTTGCCGCGGTTTCTTTCAAGCATTTCGGAATATATTTTCTTTTCGTTCCAGCGGTCGAGTGTCTCGGGTTCCCTCTGCGGAAGATTGCCGCGCATCGGGAATTCCGTTGCGGGAAGATTAAGTGTGTCTTTGTAGTCCTTCATTTTATCGTGCGGTGCCGGTCATTCCTTTGCGCCGTTATCCCCCATCATGAATTTGATATATTCGTCCTCCGCTTCCTTTGCCTCGTTCGAAAGCTCGGGCATATCCGAAGCTGCGGCGACCTTTTCCTCGTTTTCGGCATTTGCCGTTTCGAGCGCGATACGTTCCTCGACATCCGGATCTTCGACCTTGATCTCCTCCGGAGGCAGCTCGCGTTCCTTCTTGCGGCGTTCGATCTCCTGTTCGATCTTGTCCTTCACGTCGGTAAAGATCCCGGCGACAATGGCATCGTCGTTGGGAAGCACGATATCCTCGATCTCGTTCACGCTCAGATCCTTCAGCTCCGCAATGTGCTTGCCGTAAAGCTCGTACACCTGCTTTTTGAAATCGATTATGCGGGTGCGCATGATCCATGCCTTTTCCTTTTCCGCCTGAAGCTGCGTGCGGAATTCGGCGATAACGCCGTCGCAGCGGTCCTTTATCGCGCCGGTGATGATATCCGCGCGGTCGTAGGCATCCGCCTTGATCTTTTCCGCCATCTTCTGCGCCGAAATAAGCGTGCTGCGGATGGAATCCTCCTCGTCCTTTATCTCGTCGAGGTTTGTCACGACAATGCGGAGCTTGCGTTCAAGCTCGTTATTTTCGCGGTAGGCTTCGGTATATTTTTCAAGCAGGAATTCGATATAGGCATCGACCTCCTGCGGGTTATAGCCTTTCAGGCTTTTGGAAAACTGTTTGTTTTTCAGTTCATGCGGTGCAAGCATCTGATTTTCCTCCGTATATCCGAATAACGCCCGAAAGCACTGCCCGACGTAAAGTATTTTTTACGCGGTCGGCAGTGCGATGCGGACAAGTATAATGATCAAGCAGGTGACGACATAGGAAAAATCCACCGGTGAGCCTTCGAGCGCGGGAACGCGATCGAGCAGCGAACGCACCGGCCCGACGACCGGTTCGGTAACGGCACAGCAAAACGCATATACCGGGGATTCCTCGGTGTCCGAAAAGAACGGTAAAAGCACCCGGACAAGCAGTATCCACTGAAAGGCTTCCAGAAAGACATTTACCGTTGTGGAAACAACATAGAAAAGCTCGCTCAAGATTCAACGCCTCTTAACGTTCAGCGAAAAAGATCCCTCTGCCTGACAGTCTGGTCGGCTGCATCGGCAGCGGCGGGCGCTTCCGCCTGATCGCCGCTCACATCGACATTCTTGGGCGTGACGACGTATGTTGCGTTCGCAACCTTTTTAACCTGACCGTCGATAGCGAAAACAACGCCGCAAAGGAAGTCGATTATGCGTTTTGTGGTTTCCTTGTTGGTTTCTTCGAGGTTAAGTACAACCGTGCGGCGCGCAAGAAGATGTTCGCCGATCTGACGGACTTCGTCAAAGCGTTCCGGCTTTACGACCTTCATTTCAAGAGCCGTACC
>USHI01000057.1 GCA_900554405.1 uncultured Eubacteriales bacterium
GGCGTGGGCGGCGCGGCGGATTTTATATGCGCCGAGCTTGAATACTGCCGCGTGCTGATCGCCGCGGCGCGGTAATGCCGCCGCAAGGCAGACAAAAAGAAAGCCCTTTTCCGCGGAAGGAAAAGGGCTTTTGGTTTCGGTATTTTGCGGTTTATCAGAACAGGCTGTTGCCGCCGGAAAGAACATACCACTTGCCGTCGACCTTGATGCAGGTGACGGTGACGATCTGGTGTTCGTAATCGGTTTCTCCGTCGCTTCCGTCGGATTCGCCCGAAATATAAGCATAAACCTTTGCGGCGGCGGTCATGGCATTGGAAAGCGATTTGCCGTATTCGCCGTTTTTGACGGATTTGGCGATTTCCTTGAAGCCGGCGGAATCCTCATCGTATTTTTCGGTGTGGATGATCTTGTAGTCGTACTTCGTGTCGTTGTCGTCTGCCGCATCCTTGTAGCTGTCCAGCGTTTCTTCAAGGCTTTCCAGCATGGATTTGACAGATGCGCTGTCGAAATCCTTGACATAGTCGCGGAGAAGATCCTTGTCGTAAGCGAGCATGGTTTCGGAAAGCTTGGCTGCATCGAAATTGATGTAGCGTGCTTCGATATAATCCTTCGCAACGCTGTCGGCACTGCCGCAGGAGCAAAGTATTACCGGACAGAGTATCGCGAGAGCCAGTATAAGACAGATTCTTTTCATTTCTTTATTCTCCCTTCACATCGGCGGTTCAGTCGTAATCGGGAAACTCGGTGTCGAAAACATACCAGCTTCCGTCGATCTTTGCAAGCATGAGCTTGTCGGTGTTGCAGTAGTAGTCGGGATCGTCGCCCTTATCCTTCAGAACGGTAGCCTCGATATAATAGTAAACGCAAGCGATCTCGTCTATCACTTCATAAAGCGGCTGAAGCCTTTCAGCGCAGAGATCGGGATTGACAACGCTGTCAAAACGGTCGTCGCCGGATTTGTAGGTGACGGTTTTCGTGATGGTGTAGCTCACATCGTAATCTTCGAGATCGTCGACGTATTCTTTGCCGTCTTCGGCGTCGTTCTTTTTGTCGCGTTCGGCATCCTTGTAGAAATCGTCGTAATCGCGTTCGGTGTAATCGTCATCGAACTTTTTCATAAGGCCTTCGTCAAAGCGCGGGGTGAGATCCATGATGGTTTCGTAATCGAAATCATATGTTGCTTTGATGTATGCCTTTGCGCAGCTTTCCGGCGAGGAATGCTTGCCGCATCCGAAAAGTGCAAAGGGCAGACACATGAGTAATGCGAGAACAAGAGCGATTTTTTTCATAATATACCCCCATAAATCGGTTTGTGGGAACATTATAGCATACAGCCGCGGTAAAATCAATACTTTTTTCGTCCTGTTATACAATAGGGAAAATCGCCTGTGCGGCGGGCGGCGGGGCAAAGCGAAAAATTATTTGCAAAAGGGGTTGAAATGTCCGCGGAAATCGTGTATAATCGTATATTGGTGATATTTATGGTTCAAAAAACCTTCGGAGTAGCTTTGGACGGGCCCTCCGGCTCCGGAAAAAGCACGCTTGCGCGCCTGGTCGCACAGCGGTACGGGTTCGTGTATGTGGACACCGGATCGCTTTACCGCGCCGTGGGCTACTATATCGCGCAGAAAGGGATCGACCCGCGCGACAACGCAGCCGTGTGCGCCGCGCTGCCGGGGATAAAGCTCGATATGCGGCTCGAAAACGGCGGCAGTGCCGTTTATCTGGACGGCGTACGCCTGGGTACGGAAATACGCACGCCGGAAATTTCCGCATATGCAAGCGCAGTTTCGGCAATACCGCAGGTGCGCGAATTCCTGCTTTCAGTCCAGCGCGGGATCGCGGAAAGGCGGGATGTCGTCATGGACGGCAGGGATATAGGTACCGTCATACTTCCGGATGCGCGTGTGAAGATCTTCATAACCGCTTCGCCGGAGGAACGCGCCGCCCGCAGGTTCAGGGAACTTTCCGACCGCGGCGAAAATGTCGTTTACGAGGATATACTCGCCCGCATGAAGGAACGCGACTTCAACGACAGGAACCGCGATATCGCGCCCACCGTTCCGGCAGAGGATGCGGTGATAATCGACAACACCGGAATGTCCGCACAGCAAACGCTTGAAGCCGTTGCGGATATCATCGATAAGGAAAGAGCACGGAAATGAGCGCATCGTATAAGATCCTGCGTGCCATTGCACGCGTGTATTCGAAGCTCGTCTACCGGGTGGAATACCACGGCAGGGAAAACGAACCGCAAAGCGGCGAATATATAGCGATTTCCAACCATTCATCCTTTGCGGATGTGATGTTCACCGCCTGCCCGCTCAAAAGGCAGATACACTTTGTCGCAAAGGGCAGCTTGCGGAAGAATCCCTTCATGCGCCTGATATGCAAGCTTGCCGGGGTCATCCCCATCAACCGCGGTGCGAGCGATATTGATGCTGTACGCACCTGCGTTTCGCTCGTTAAAGGCGGCGAATGCCTCGGGATATACCCGCAGGGCACCCGTATGCCGGGCGTAAAGCCCACGCCGGAGCTTGCTTTGGCGGGCGTCGGGCTCATGGCGGTGCGCACCGGCGTTCCGCTCCTCCCCGTGACGATATGCTACGACGGCAGAAAGCCGCTTGTCTTCCGCAAGGTCCGCGTTTATATCGGCAAGCCGATCACCGCGGAGGAATACGAAAAGGTCAAGGCGGAGGAAGGTACGCACGGCATCGCGAAATATGCTTTTACCAGAGTGTGCGACGATTTTGCCGCGCACACAGAGCATACAAATGGCTGATATCACCGTTTCGGAACACAGCGGCTTCTGCTTCGGCGTGAAGCGCGCCGTGAAGATAATAAACGAAAGCCTCGATTCCGCCGCCCGCCCGATATACTGTCTGGGCGAGCTGATACATAACCCCGTGTTCAACGAATCCTTAAAGCGCCGCGGGGTGAAGTTTATAAGCGAATCGGATATACCCTCGCTCCCGGAGGATGCGCTCGTATTCATACGCACCCACGGGGCTGTCGGTTCGGTCTATACCGCGCTGCGGGAAAGAAATTGCGAATTTGTCGATGCGACCTGCCCCTATGTCGCGAAAATACACGCTATCGTCGCTTCGCAGCCTGCGGACACAAAGATAATCGTTATCGGCGACAGAGAACACCCGGAGGTACGCGGTATTGTCGATCGCGCACGGGGCGAAGTCGAAGTTTTTGCCGACAGTGCCGAAATCGCTTCCGCGCACCCGCAGGGGTTTTCCTACCCCGGCAGCTGCATACTTGCGGTACAAACGACATATTCCGGCGCGGAATGGGAAAAGTGCCGCGCTCTTATCACAAAGTTTTACCCCGCGTGCCGCGTTTTCGATACGATCTGCGGCGTGACGGGGCTCCGCCAGCGCGAGGCAGGTTTGCTTGCCGAAAACAGCGACATGACCGTCGTTGTGGGCGGGAGGCACAGCTCGAACACCGTGAAGCTTTACGGCATCGCGCGGGAGGTGTGCAAAAACACTCTGCTTGTCGAAACGGCAGATGAACTTGACGTGTACGCGGACATGATCCGCGCTTCACATAAAATCGCTATAGCCGCCGGTGCCTCGACGCCCGACGGAATAATACAGGAGGTTTACAACAAGATGGCAGACATCGCAAAAGAGGAACTCAGCTTTGCCGAGATGCTCGACCAGTCATTCAGAACATTAAATACAGGTGAAAGGGTAACCGGAACAGTATCGGCTGTTAATCCTGCCGAGGTAAAAGTCGATCTCGGTACGAAGCACACGGGGATACTCCCCTACGACGAGATCACTGCCGAAAGCGGCGTCGATCTGAACGATCTGTTCAAGGTCGGCGACGAAGTGGAAGTTATCTGCGGTAAGTTCAGCGATTCCGACGGAACAGTTCTTCTTTCCAAAAAGAAGATCGATGCCCAGAAGTACTGGGAAGGTATCAAGGCGGCAGCTGAATCCGGCGAAAGCCTTTCCGGCACCGTGAAGGAGATCGTCAAGAACGAACAGGGCTATGCCGGCGTTATCGTTCTTTACGGCCCCAACAGGGTGTTTATCCCCGCTTCCCGCACCGGTATTCCCAAGGGCGAACCGCTTGATTCGCTCAAGGGCGAAACCGTCAGCTTCAGGATCATTGATGTGAATGAGGGCAGAAAGAGAGCCGTTGGCTCTATCAAGAGCTCCAACCGCGCCGCAAGAAAGGCAGCGGAGGAGGAATTCTTCAACACCGTCCAGGAAGGCGACAAGTTCGAAGGCAAGGTCCGCGCGATCATGTCCTACGGCGCTTTTATCAACCTCGGCCCGGTGGACGGTATGCTCCATATCAGCGAGCTTTCCTGGGGCAAGCTCAAAAAGCCCGCGGATGTGCTCACCGAAGGTGAAACGATCAACGTTTATGTCAAATCGGTCGATAAGGAAAAGAAGAGAATTTCGCTCGGCTACAAGACACCCGAAAACGATCCGTGGAACATATTCGCTTCCAAATACAGCGTGGGCGATGTTGTCGATGCGACCGTCGTTTCCATCATGCCGTTCGGCGCATTTGCCGAGATCCTTCCCGATCTCGACGGCCTTATCCACATAAGCCAGATCTCCGACAAGCCCGTTTCCAATCCGGCAAGCGTGCTTAAAGTCGGCGATAAGGTCACCGTGAAGATCACCGCCGCCGATTTCGAAAGAAGAAGGCTTTCGCTCTCTATCCGCGCGCTGCTCGACGGCAATAACGAAACCGCCGAAGCCCCCGCAGCGGAAGAACCCGCAGCAGAGTAATCATCCTTAAAACTTAAAACGCAAAACAGCAAGGGATCCCCTTGCTGTTTTTTTGTTGCGGCTTCAATCACACAGATTGTAAAACCATTTGTTGAAAAGCTTTAACGCCTCGACCTTGCAGCGGTCCTTGTATTCCTCAAACTCGAGCGCCTCCTTCGGGGAGGCTGCGGCGGGTGTATCGGAGCCGGCCTGCTCCAAAAGGTATATCATCAGCCCGAGCGTTTCATCCCAAATGCGCCCGCAGGCAAAGTCGATCTCTTTGCGCCGGCGATATTCCGCGGAGCTTTCGCCCGCGGGCCAAACACGGAATTCATCGTATGTCATGTTCAGCTCATCGCGGTGGGCAGAGAGGTATTCACGCAGCAGTTCAATGGGGTAGCCTCTGCGGTGCTCTCTGAAGTATTTCAGCATTTGCGGGAGCATGCTCAAAAACCATTCATTCATGTTCAGTGCATCGGCATCGCTCCACCCGCGTACCGCGCGCTGCAAGCGGGCTTTTAATGAATTTATCATGCCCGGGTTCCTCCTTTCCGGCAGGGCAGCAGAAAACTTCCGGTGTTCGGGTGCCTGCTTGTCTGCATTGCCTTTTCCTATGCCGAAAAGCCTATGCGCTTTTCGGCTTTTACCTGCACTTCGGGCATTTCTATGTCCGAAGCGCACAGTGTCGCCACATCGGCGGAGGTGACGTTTTCATACCCCATTGCGAGCAGCCTTGATGCCTGCGCCATACGCGCCCGTTCAATAACGTTTCGAACATATCTTCCGTTGCCGAAGTCGCTTTGAGCGCGTGCGGCGGAGAAAAGCTTTTCCAAACGGCTTTGCGCCGGCACATCCAGCGAAAGCCCGTTCTTTTTGGCGATAAGCGCGGCGATGGCGCAGAGCTCCTCTGTGGTGTAATCATCAAAAGGAACATTATAGGCTATCCTGGAGCGCAGCCCCGGATTCTTATTCAAAAAGGCTTCCATTTTGTCTGTATATCCGGCAAAGATAACAATTACGCTTTCGCGCCGGTTTTCCATTTCCTGCACGATGGTGTTTATGGCTTCGTCGCCGTAGGAGCCGTCCCGGTCGTCCGCAAGCGAGTAGGCTTCGTCTATAAAAAGAACGCTGCCCTCCGCCTCGCGGAACTTCTTTTGGATCGTGGGCGCCGTCCAGCCCACATATTTGCCCACAAGATCGCCGCGCCCGACCTCGATAAGATCGCCCTTGGAAAGCAGCCCGTTTTCTTTCATAATGCGGGCGAAAAGGCGCGCGACACTGGTTTTTGCCGTGCCCGGCGAGCCGGTAAAGACCATGTGCATTGCAGGGTGATCGTTCTTCATTCCTTTATCGGCGAAAAGCTTCATTGCCTTGTGGTAATCAAGCGCCTTGCCGATCAGCTTTTTTGCGCTGGAAAGCCCGATCATTTCCTGCAATTCATCATAAGCGGAGCCCTTCGGCGCGGCGGCGGCAAGCCGGTGCTTTGCGGTCGCGATATCGCGGTATTGGGGGTATATCCCGGTTTTCAGCTTGCGGTCGTACCAGCGGTCGAACAGCTCGCGCAGCTCTGCGGCAAGATATCCTTTTTCCTTTTCCGGCGTGTTAAAAAGGTTTTTGTCGGTGCGGATGTGCCTTTCCGCGGCAAGCATTTTCAGGAACTCTTCGGCACGGGTGCCGGATACAAATTCCTCTTTCAGCTCTATAAAGCTTATGCTGCCCGCTTCTTCATTGAATATGTCTCTCGCCTTCGTACATTCACGCGGCAGGCAGAATATCGTCAGCACGCTGTAACGGTATTTTTTCAGCGCTTCGCACATCCGCTCTATCGTTTCGTGCGAGCTGTCGGCGGTGTCGCCGTCCTCTTCTCTGCGGCACGCATCGTAACGTATGATAACGGCTCCGCCTTCGTTCATTTTATACAGCTGGTCGTAAGCCGTCGGCGGGATGCTCTCGTCCATGCAGAGATTGACAAAACAGTACCTCCTGTTTTCGATCCTTCCGTTTGCATACAGGGCTTTCAGCAGAAGGCGGCATATTTCACGGCGCGTGTCGGGGTCGTCGGTCTGCATCATGTAATGTACCGGGTGCCCTTTGGCTTTGCCTGTCGCCCTGCCGTCGTAGATGCGGTCTAATTCCGGCAGAACCGAATCCGACATCGTGTATTTTTCCGTTTCGGTATAAATATCTGTTTTGTCCGCATTTTCGATAAGGTTCTCACCGTAGTCAAATATGTCGGAAAAGCGCCCGGTCAGCTCGTCAATACCGAAATCCCGGAAGACTTCGCCGTCGTCATTTATATAACCGTTGCGGTCGGAGGTGCGCAGAAGCGCACGCGCCATATTGAAGGTGATTTCTTCCGTGGAAATGTCGCTCGGCTCTGTTTTGATCGCCTTGAAAAAAAGCTCCGTTTGCCTGCCGGTGTCGGTATCTTCGGTACATATCATTCCGGCGGTCATTCTGTCTGCGAGTATATTCGCAACATACATAAAACTCTTTCCGTTCCGCTTTTCGTTGAACGCCCGGCTGAGCAGCGCGATATTATCCGATATCTCCCGCGCGGCGCGGCGGTTTTCGCTGTTCTTTATCCGATCTTTGTTCTCGATCGTTCCCTCGATTTTGTAAAAGCGCATGATTCTGCCTCCTTCTTCCGGCTTTGCCGGGTGTGTATTCTATTACTTTCCGTGTCCCTAAAACGGTACATATAAATATTCCCGCCTGCGTGATGCTGTCCTGCCCGGTCGTCCGATCACTGACTTCGTATGCGATTGTATCACATATGCGAAAATTAAGTCAACTTTTTGCGGCTTGCGGCTTCCGCG
>USHI01000058.1 GCA_900554405.1 uncultured Eubacteriales bacterium
ATGCTTCCAGGCAGCCGCGTCTGCCGCAGGGGCATTCGTCGCCGTCCTTTACAATGACGGTGTGCCCGAGCTCCGCACCGGAAAAGTTGAAGCCCGAATATATCCTGCCGTCGATAATGATACCGCCGCCGACACCCGTACCGATGGTGATAAACAGCGAATCGCGGTACCCCTTTGCCGCGCCGAAGGTTGCTTCACCTTTTGCGGCGGCGGTGGCATCGTTGTCAATATATATCTTCTTAATGCCCGTAAGCTCCGAAAGCCTTGCGGCAATGGGGCAATTCAGGAACGGCAGAGTTGCGGCATATATTATAACGCCGCGTTCGCTGTCCGCACTGCCGGGTGAAGCGATACCTGCATATGCGATATCATCGACAGTGATGCCGGTATCGGCAATAACTTTAAGGCAAAGCGACGCCATGTCCCGGATTATCCTGTCGCCATCCTCCTCACGGACGGTAACGCAGGAATCCTTGTGAAGTATAACGCCGTCTTCGTTGCAGACGCCGGCTTTTATCGACATACCGCCGAGATCAATACCTAGATAATACATTAGAATGAACCTCCGTTTTCGAGAGCCTCCGCCTGAGCATTCAGCCTTTTGTTGAATTCCTCGGCGGTATTATAACCCATTTTCTTCTGTCTGTTGTTCATTGCCGCTATTTCTATAATAACGGCAAGGTTGCGCCCCGGCTTGACGGGCACGGTTATCAGCGGGATCTTTATGCCGAGTATTTCGGTGTATTCGGAATCGAGCCCGAAACGATCGTACATCTTACCCTGCTGCCAGTTTTCGAAATTGATAACAAGGTCGATCTTTTCGGATTCCTTTACCGAGCCCATACCGAATATACGGCGAACATCGATAATGCCTATCCCGCGCAGTTCTATATAGTGCTTTATAAGCGGAGGCGCGCTTCCTACAAGAGTTATAGCCGAAACCTTTTTTATCTCCACCGCATCGTCGGCAATAAGCCGGTGACCGCGCTTTACAAGCTCTATGGCGGTTTCGCTCTTGCCGATGCCGCTGTCGCCGAGTATGAGTATACCCTCGCCGTAGACCTCCACAAGAACCCCGTGGTGCGTTATTCTTTCCGCAAGCGACACGGAAAGCCCCGCTATCATAGCAGCCATCAGTGCGCTTGTCTTTGCTTCGCTCCGAAACAGCGGCGTGCCGCTTTTTCGGCATTCATCAAGCAGTTCCGGGAAAACATCCAGCCCCGTGGTGACAATCACGGCCTTTACATCGTGGGAAAGAAACCGTTCCAGAGAATTCCTTCTTTCCTCGGGCGAAAGCGAAAGCAGATAACTGTGCTCCATATTACCGAAAAGCTGAATGCGTTCGTTTTCGAAATCCGTGAAGAACCCGGCAAGCGGCAGCCCCGGGCGGCTGAGGTCGGCACGGCTTACAAGTATTTCCCCGTAATTATCCGGCGCAAACACTATCTGCAGGTTGTGAGCTTCCGCAAGCTCCCGTAACTTTATGCTGTACTTTTTACTCTGCATCCGAATCACCCTCCTTTTCAGCCGCGGCGTTTACATCCGGAAGTTCCTTCTTTTTGCTGCCCGCAAAGTACCCGAGCGAAAGGCTTTCGTTCACATTAAGCGCGCAAAAGATCATCAATACGAGCGCGATCGGAGCGGTGATCGAAATGACCGCCATCGCGCCGCTGGTAATGCCTGTCATTTTATACCACAGCGAAAAATAGAGATTTGCGAGCCGTATAAACAGATTAAGCACATACTTCAGTGCATCGAGCATTTTATCGGCAATACTTTCACCGTTCAATGTAAGTGTTTTGATTGTCTGTTCGGAGAAATTTCGCCCGACCGATTCAAGCCAGTTTATAGCATAAAACTGATACCCCGTCACCGCCGCCGCGATAAGCCCGAAAAATCCGGTGTAAAACGCACGGACGGCAAAGACCTTGGCAGAAGGCAATGCAGTTTCCCTTGTAACCGGTATTTCGGTTTCGGAAACAAAATATATCCACCTTCCGTTGAGAAACACGGGTTCGGCACCGGAAGCCTTGCGGGCTTCGATATATTTATCTGCCTCCTCGCTTTCATAAGGCGCGGGAAGGTATTCTACCGCATAAAAATATCTGCCGCCTTCGTTTTTTTCGAAATAATAGCGATTATCGCGTATATCGTTCAGCAATAGGCCCTGCTTTCCCAGCTTGTCGAGCCAGGAACGCTCCCTGATGCGCGAAAAGAAAATCCTGAAATAAGAAATGCTCATACGCCACCTCCTGACCACTGATTATACAATAATTATAAACGCTTGTCAATCAAAATTCGGGCAATGCTTTTATCGAAAAAATACTTGAAAACCGAGCGCGCACATGATATAATACGAGGACGGGATATGAAATATGGTCATACTAACCGGGGAGTCAGCGGTGCCTTGTACCCGCAATCCGCTATAGCGGGGGCGATATACCCGATAAGGGCTTTGTTTGTGTCGCCGCGCCGTAAGAGCTTTGTTGAGAAGCGGGTCCTCGCGCAATTCGCACCTGTGAAATATGTCAGGTGAGGAATCAAGCAGCATTAAGCAGATATGCGGATGTGCCGCGAGGGTGCCTGTTTTGAGGAGATCTTCCGGTTTACGGACGGAAGCAGATTTCGAATCGGGTTGTATGGCCATATTTCGTATCCCGTATTGTTTTATTACGGAGGCGAAAATATGTATCTATCCTTATACCGCAAATGGCGGCCGCGCACCTTCGACGAAATGTGCGGTCAGCAGCATATCACCTCCGTGCTCAAAAAGCAATGCGCGCAGGGGCGTGTATCGCACGCATATCTGTTTTGCGGTACGCGCGGCACCGGCAAAACCTCTGCGGCAAAAATACTTGCAAAGGCCGTCAACTGCGAAAACCCGCAGGACGGCAACCCCTGCAACGAATGCTTTGCCTGCAGAAGCATAGACAACGGCAGTGCCACGGACGTTTTGGAGATCGATGCGGCAAGCAACAACAAGGTCGAAAACGTTCGCGATCTTCGCGAGGAGGTCGTATACCCCCCTTCGGTTCTCAAAAAGCGCGTATACATCGTGGATGAAGTCCATATGCTCACCGACAGCGCCTTCAACGCGCTGCTCAAAACATTGGAAGAGCCGCCTGAATATGTGGTTTTTATTCTTGCGACGACAGAGCTCAGCGAGCTTCCCGCAACGATAATATCGCGCTGCATGCGCTTCGATTTCTCCCGCATAGACGAATCCGCGATATTCGACAGGCTTATGTATGTTGCCTCCGCAGAAGGCATACGGATCGAAAAAGAAGCGGCGGAGCTTATATCTCACCTTGCGGACGGCGCACTCCGCGATGCGCTTTCGCTTCTTGAAGCCTGCACCAACGGCTACAACGGCGTACTGGATGCAAAGGCTGTCCGTGATGTTTTGGGGCTGGCAGGCGACGAAGCCGTCTATTCCCTGCTCCACGCGATCGCCGAACGTAATGTCCCCGATGCAATAGCCGTTATCGACACGGTACACCGTTCTTCAAAAGACATCTCGGCTTTTGTGGATGATATTGCATCCGCCGTCAGCAGTATAATAATAGATAAACAGCTCCGCAAATTCGGCAAAAATGCAAACCTGCGCGGAATGCTGCCGAAGCTTTCGGAAGAATTTACGGCGGAACAGCTTTTTTACATTGCTTCTGTTTTGGAAGAAACGCAGGGCAGAATCTCAAGATATGCGATGAACAAGCGTGTGATTATCGAGCTTGCGGTTATTCGTATGTGCGACAGAAGCCTTTCGGATTCCCCGAAGGCGCTTGCCGCGAGAATATCCGAACTGGAACGCAGGCTTGCTCTGCTTACCGCCGCCGGGTACCGCCCCGCGGAGGACAGCACTCCGGATATTCAGCCGGAACCTGCCGCGGCAGCACCGTCGCGAACTGATAACCCGCCGGAAGCCCCCGTGCGTGAGGAACCGATACCCTTTGACGGGATATCCGATGTATACGAATACCTTTCCGGCGCTCCCGATATCCGCGGCTTCCTGCAGCAGGCATCCGTTGCACGCATAGGGGACAGGATCATTGTTTCCGCGAATCCCTTTACGCTCGAAATGCTCGGGTCGGACAAAAACAAAAAGACCCTGTGCGAAGCGTTTATCGCGGCGACAGGCAAGCGTGTAACGCTCGAGCTTGCGGTTGCATCCGAAAGAAAGCAGCAAGCTGCCGAAAAGCGTGAATCCTATATCGACGAACTTACAAACTGATTTTACAACAACAAATAAGGAGAGCATAAAATGAAAGTAAGACTTCCCAAAGGTGTCGGCGGCGGACCTCAGGACATGAATTCGCTTATGCGGCAGGCGCAGAAAATGCAGGAGGATATGGCTGCAAAGCAGACCGAGCTCGAAGAGCGTGAATATGACATAAGCGCCGGCGGCGGGGTTGTCAATGTCCGTATAAACGGCAAAAACGAGATATTATCCATAAATATCGACGAACAGATCATCGATCCGGAGGACAAGGAAACGCTCGAGGATATACTTGTCGCCGCCGTAAACGAGGCGATAAAGCGCGTTTCGGATGTAAACGCCGCCGAAATGAGCAAGATCACCGGTTCCATGTCCGTACCGGGTATGCCCGGACTTTTCTGATATGACACCTACGCTCGAAAAGCTTATCAATTGCTTTGCTTCGCTTCCCGGTGTCGGAAGAAAGAGCGCCGTGAGGCTTTCCTACCGTATTATCGAAATGAAGCCGGAGGAAGTACAATATTTTGCCGAAACGCTGCTCGAGGCGAAAAACAGCATAAAGCTCTGTTCGGTATGCCAGTCCTATTCGGATACCGATATCTGCCCGATCTGCGCGGATGACACCCGCGACGGAAGCACCCTGATAGTCGTAGAGGATAATAAAGCCCTTGAAGCCATCGAGGAAGCACACGAATACCGCGGGAAATACCATGTCCTTCACGGCGTTATTTCCCCTGTCGACGGTATCGGGCCGGATCGGCTCAAAATTAAAGAGCTTATCGCACGGCTGGACGGCAGTGTGAAAGAAGTTATCATTGCCACAAATCCGAGCACGGAAGGCGAAGCGACGGCGATGTATATAAGCCGCCTCATAAAGCCGTTCGGCGTAAAGGTCACGCGGCTCGCATACGGACTTCCCGTTGGCGGAACTCTTGAATATGCGGATACCGTCACACTTATCCGCGCGATAGAGGGCAGAACCGAATTTTGACATGACCGACCATTTACGGAAGGAGGTAATCCGTGAAGAAGAGTTTTTTTGACGGCAGCAGAACAGCCGTTGCGGAAAAAAGCCGCGAAGCATTGCATTCGGTGCTCCCGATCCTGCTTATCGTGCTGTTGATATGCCTGAGCATCACCCCGGTGGAAACGGATCTTATGTTCAGTTTCCTTATCGGAACGGTAATGGTGGTTCTCGGGATGGGGCTGTTTTCACTCGGTGCGGATACTTCCATGACTCCGATCGGAAACAAAATCGGCACGGCACTCACCAAAACAAGAAACTTTCCGCTGATACTTGCCGTAAGCTTTGCTTTGGGATTTGCAGTGACTATTGCGGAACCCGATCTTCAGGTACTTGCGGAAACGGTACCGCATATCAATAATACCGTTCTTTTGCTTACTGTCGGGGTCGGCGTTGGCTTTTTCCTTTCCGTGTGTATGCTCCGCATTATCACCGGGCTCAAGCTTCGCTGGCTGCTGATCGCATCCTATGCCGTGGTCTTTATTCTTTCCTTCTTTACGGACAGTGAATTCCTGGCAACCGCCTTCGATTCCGGCGGCGTAACGACAGGGCCGATGACAGTACCGTTCATACTTGCGCTCGGCGTGGGCGTTTCATTTATCCGAAGCGATAAAAATGCCGAAGCGGACAGCTTCGGTCTGGTTGCGCTTTCCTCTATAGGTCCGATAATCGCGGTAATGATACTCGGGTTTTTTCATGGTGACAGCAATTCCGTTGTCGGGGCTTCATCCTCCGGCACGCTCGGAACCACTGCGGATATAGGACGCAACTACATAGAAACCATACCGCACTTCATGCTCGAAACGGCGCTTTCGCTGCTTCCCGTAATTGTAATATTCTTTTTGTTCCAGCTTTTTGCCCTGCGTATGGATAAGCGCAGCCTTGCAAAGATATGCATCGGTATCCTGTATACATATATAGGCCTTGTTCTCTTTCTTACCGGTGTGAACGTCGGTTTCGCCAATCTCGGCGCAGTGCTCGGCGCGAGGCTTGTTTCGGAGGAGCTTGAATTCCTTCTGATACCCCTTTCCATGCTTCTCGGCTGGTTTATCATTTCGGCGGAACCGGCTGTCGCCGTGCTCGAAACTCAGATCGAAGAAGTCAGCGCCGGGGCAATACCCGGGCGCATAATCAAGCGCAGTCTTTCCGTTGCAATATCGCTCGCCATGGGCATTTCCATGCTCCGCGTGATCACGGGCATTTCGGTGATGTGGTTCCTGGTCCCGGGGTATCTGACTGCTCTTGTGCTTTCGTTTTTTGTACCAGATATTTACACCGCAATCGCGTTCGACTCCGGCGGTGTGGCATCCGGTCCGATGACGGCGACCTTTATGCTTCAATTCTTTATAGGTACAAGTAATGCGCTCGGCGGAAACCCGATAACCGATGCCTTCGGCGCGGTGGCGATGGTCGCAATGATGCCTCTTATTTCGATACAGCTTGTCGGGTTTTATTATAAACGCAGAAATATCAACGGCGAAAAGGCTGTCGAGGAATACGGCGATAACGAGATCGTCGAGCTTTGGGAGGATGCGGCATGAATTATGTTCTTTCGATATGCGATCCGAAATCGCTCGGCATTCTGACGGATATCTGCAATTCCCTTTCGCTTAAAATGACGGTCGTACTTCACGGGCGCGGAACAGCGGTACGCAGTATGCTCGATATTCTCGGCATAGAGGATACCGAAAAACGCATCGTGCTTACGATTGCCGACAACGAAAAGACAAAAGAGCTTATCCGCGAGGAGAAACAAAAAATGTTTGTCGGCGTTCCGGGGCACGGGATAATAGTTTCCGTGCCGATAAAAAGTGTTGGAGGAGGAAAAACATTGGCTTATCTGAACAACGGGCAGCATAACGCAAAATATACCCCCGAATTGAATTATTCCTACGAACTGATCATTGCAATATCCAACGAAGGCTGTACCGACATGGTCATGAATGCAGCGAGGAAGGCGGGCGCCAGAGGCGGCACCGTGATTCACGGCAAGGGAACAGGCAGTCGCGAGGATGAAAAGTTTTTCAATGTTTCCATTGCGCAGGAAAAGGAAGTAATACTTATCGTTTCCGAAAAGGATCGCAAATCCGATATAATGCGCGAAATCGTCGGCTCCGCCGGACCTTCCACACCAGCAGGCGCGATAGTTTTTTCACTTCCGATAAGCGAAGTCGCCGGATTCGGGCTTTTCAGCGAATAAGGCAAGCAAAAAAGAGGTACCGAAGCATACAGTGCTTCGGTACTTTTTATATCAGGAATTTTCC
>USHI01000059.1 GCA_900554405.1 uncultured Eubacteriales bacterium
GCCGGCGACCCCGCACCCTTCGTTATGGAGCTTCCCGCTTATCACTTTCCCACTGTCGGCAATGTCCTCCGCTCGATGTGGGAACGCGGCTGGTCCTTTATCAAGAAGGCCGGCACCGTGATCCTGCTTTCCACCATATTTGTCTGGTTCACCTCCTTCTTCGGCTGGGTGGACGGCGTGTTCGGAATGCTTGAAGAGGATCAGCTCGAATACTCCATACTCGCAAACATCGGCAGCGCGATAGCCTGGATCTTCAAGCCGCTCGGCTGGGGCACCTGGCAGGCGACCGTCGCCTCTATCACCGGCCTTGTCGCAAAGGAAAACATTGTCGGTACTATGGGCATTCTGTACGGCGCGGCCGGCGATACCTATGCTGCTCTCCGCGATGCATTCACCGGTATCAGCGCTTACTCCTTCCTTGTATTCAACCTGCTGTGTGCACCCTGCTTTGCCGCCATCGGCGCGATCAAGCGCGAAATGAACAGCGCGAAGTGGACCTGGTTCGCAATAGCATACCAGTGCGGTTTCGCATATGTCATCGCTCTGATGATCAACCAGTTCGGCAATATGTTCACCGGCAACACGAACGTTATCGGCGTTATCGCAGCCGCTCTGCTGCTTGCCGGCATGATCTATATGCTTGTCCGCCCCTACAAGGAAGCCACAAAGCTTACCAAAACCGTCAAGGTCGATTAACATCGGTCTGACACAAATGACCCGAAAGGAGTAACTTATCATGTTGGAATGGATCACCTCCAATATCGCTTCGATAATAATCACGCTCGTTCTCGCCGCAGTCGTTGCCGCGATAATCGTGAAGCTCGTCAAGGACAAAAGGAAGGGAAGATCGAATTGCGGATGTAATTGCGCACACTGCGCAATGAGTAACTCCTGCCACAAGGGCAAAAGCGAATAAAATGCCTCCTTCGCCCACGGAGCAATCCGCAGTGCAATACACCGATGCCTGCGCCGCGTGCGATAATCATACAGGTGGTTAAAACCTTTCCCGAGGAATAGCGGAAGCGCCGCACCGCGCTTCCGCTTTCCGTTTTTTATGGGAAAAATTCATTAAAAAGGAGCCGTAAATGAGCAAAGAAATAATTCGTCTTGAAAACGTGAGCCGCATATTCAAAAGCTCGGCATACCGTATACCTGTGATTCGGTATACACAAGCACCGCGCGCGAGGATATCGCAGCAAACGGGGCAATAAAGAGCGTTCGGCCCAATATGAAATGAATATAACAATAAGCGCGCTTACGATCGTGATAAGCATCCTGCTCACGGCGGGAATGTCGCTGCTTGTCAGCCTGATGGTATCGCGCAAGAACCGGCAGATAAACATGGCGGAAGCGCTGAAATGCGCAGAATAAAAAAGGAGTGACATTGTATGTACAAAACAGAGGTAAAGATCGACGGCATGATGTGCGGTATGTGTGAGGCGCATATAAACGACTGTATCCGCAGCCGTTTCAGAGTGAAAAAGACAAGCGCATCGCATTCCAAGGGTCTGTGCGAGATAATTTCCGAAGAAAAGCTTGACGAAGCCGCGCTCCGCAGCGCAATAACCGCGCTGGGCTACACGGTTACGGATATCACCGTTTCCGAGGAGGAGAAAAAGAAAGGGCTGTTTGGCTTCCTTCACAAATAACTCCGCAAAAACAAGGATCCCGAAGGTGTGAAAAGCCTTCGGGATCTGTTTTTTTATCGTGGCCGTTCAGGAAAAAATCGTCCTGATCGCCGCAAGCGCGGAGGTTCGCGTGGAAACACGGGAGATCTCGGCACGCAGCTTTGCGCTGCCGTTAAAGCCGCGGCAATATTGCAGCAGGTGGTGGCGGAATTCGCATATGCCTCTTTCGCCCTTTTCGGCAATAACCGTTTCAAGCTGGCGGATTATCATGCGCCTTTTGGCATCGTAATCCGGTTCGGCATAGCGCCTCCCCTCCAGGCGGGCGGTTATTTCCGAAAAAAGCCAGGGCGCGCCCTCCGCCGCGCGGCCGATCATCACGCCGTCGCAGCCGGTGCGTTCCTTCATATCCATATAGCTTTCGAAGGAATCGACATCGCCGTTGCCGATAACTGGTATGGAAACGGCATCCTTCACGCGGGCAATTATTTCGCGGTCCGCCCTGCCGGAATACATCTGCGCGCGCGTTCTGCCATGGACAAAAACGGCGCTCGCTCCGCCGGCTTCGCAGCGCTTTGCGACCTCCGGGGCGTTTGCTTCATCATCGCAGCCCTTGCGTATCTTTACGGTAACGGGTACATCCACCGCTTCGCACACGGCATAAACTATCCTTTCGCAAAGCTCGGGGTCGCGCATGAGAGCGCTGCCGTCGCCGTTGCGTACAAGCTTCGGCACCGGGCAGCCCATGTTTATATCGATAAAATCCGGCGAAAAGCGCATTATTTCAGCCGCCGCGCGGGCAAGTATATCCGGTTCGTGCCCGAAAAGCTGTATTGCCGCGGGGCGCTCGTCCGGATAAAGCGCGGCAAGGGTATCCGTTTTTTTATCGCCGTATGTCACGCCCTTGGCGCTTATCAGCTCCCCCGTGACGCATTCCGCCCCGCAGGAAACGCAAAGCGCACGGAAGGCATGATCCGTAACGCCCGCCATCGGGGCAAGAAAAAGGCCGTGCCGTAATTCAATATTTCCTATTTTCATTCAGTTGACCGTCAGTGTGCTCCCGCTGTTTTCCAGAAAGCGTTGTGCCGCCCCGAAAACGGCGGAATATTCACCGGTTTCCTTGTTTTCGATTATTGTTGTGACTATGCCGTCGGTTTCCTTTATTGTCGCGGCATCGCCCGCGCCCATAAAGGCAAGCGAAAATTCGCCGCTCTGCCTTTCGCCGAAGAAATCGCCGGGGCCGCGCTTTTTCAGGTCCGCCTCGGCGACACGGAACCCGTCGTTCGTTTCGGCAAGCACCTTCAGCCTGTCCGCCGCTTCATCTCCGCCGCCTCCGTTGACAAGACAGCATACCGAACCGCGGCTGCCGCGCCCGACCCTGCCGCGGAGCTGGTGGAGCTGCGAAAGCCCGAAGCTTTCGGCGTTCATGATGACCATGACCGTCGCCTCCGGCACATCCACGCCGACCTCCACCACCGTGGTGGAAACGAGTATTTTTATATCGCCGCACGCGAAGGCGTTCATAACGTGTTCCTTATCGCAGTTGCGCATCCTGCCGTGCAGAAGTCCGATCGGGATATCCGGGAAAATGCTTTCCGAAAGCTCCTTATAAAGCCCCTCGGCGGATATTTTTCCGCTGTCGTCCTCGCCCTCCTCGATCGCCGGGCAGACAAAATACGCCCTTCCCCCGGCGGCGGCTTCGCGCCGGACAAATTCATAAACGGAAGGAAGTTCGCTTTCGGTTATGACCCTTGTCGCCACCTCGCGGCGGCCCGGCGGGCGTTCGTCAAGCAGGCTCAGATCGAGATCGCCGAAGATTATGAGCGAAAGCGAACGCGGGATCGGCGTTGCGGACATGACAAGTATGTGCGCGCGCCTGCCGTCGCATACGCTTTTTTCGAGCAGAGCGGCGCGCTGGCGCACCCCGAACCGATGCTGCTCATCGGCGATGACGAGCGCACAGTTGTTCATCACCGTCGCTTCGCTGATAAGCGCCTGCGTTCCGACGGCGACATTTATGCTGCCGTCCGCCAGCCCCGCGCGCACGGCGTGTTTTTCCGCCGCCTTCATTCCGGCGACAAGCAGCCCGACATTTATCCCGAAAGGGGAAAGCATGGCGGAAAGCGTTTTCGCATGCTGGCGTGCAAGTATTTCGGTGGGCGCCATTATGCAGGACTGATACCCGTTTTTCGCGCAAAGAAATATTGCGGCGGCGGCAACGGCGGTCTTGCCGCTGCCCACATCGCCCTGGAGCAGCCGCGCCATGGGGGTGGAGCCCGAAAGATCGGAAAATATCTCCTTCACGGCGCGCTTCTGCGCCCCGGTGAGCTCAAACGGAAGCGATTCGAAGAACCGCCTTGCCCCGGTGTTTTTCAGAGTAAGCGGAACGGCGCGTTCGCGCTCCCGCCCGAATCGCATCCCCGCCGCGGCAATACGGAAAACGGTTATTTCCTCTGCCGCAAGCGTGTGCCTTGCCGCCGCAAGCGACTGCGCATCCGCCGGGCGGTGGAGCGTTTTTATAGCCGTGCCGCGCGGGATAAGGCCGTATTGCGCACGCAGCGCTTCCGGAAATATCTCCGGCCCCGCATCCGCCAATGCCAGCACCTTTGCCACCGCTTCGGCAATGCTTTTGGAGGTGAGCGGCGGCGATGAACGGTACACCGGCACGAAGTAGGGCAGTGCTTCACCGCGCAGGATCGGTTCGAGCTTGGGCGATACCATTTCCCTGCCGTACATTCCCTGCCGCATTCTTCCGTATACCCTGTACCTCCGCCCGCGTGAAAGCGATTTTGCAAGGAAGGGCATATTGAAGAACACCAGCTCCATGGATGAGCTTTCATCCGCCGCCTCGCAGCGGAACATACTGCGCCCTCCGCTGATATACCGCGGCGAAGCGACGTTTTCCACCGTGACCTCCAATGCGCAAAGCTCGCCCTCGAAGGTTTCGGCAATGGGCTTTATTCTGCCCCGTTCCTCATACCGTGTCGGGAAAAAGCGCAGCAGATCGCCCGCCGTTTTCACACCGAGCCGCGCAAAGGCGGCGGCGCGTGCCTCGCCCACTCCGCGCAGAGCGGAAACCGGCGTCGCGGCGGTGATCGGCGATGCGGGCATCACTTTGCCCCCGCGGTGCGCAGCGAAATATCCGTGCTTTCCGCACCGATATCCGCAAGCGCTTCACGTTCGCGCTCGGAATGCGTGAGTATGATTATCTGGTGCCGCTGCGCAGCCATACACAGCGCGCCCGCCATCATGCGCAGGCGGCTGTCATCGATACGGACAAAGGCATCGTCGAGCACTATCGGAACCCCGCAGCCGCCGAACAGCATATCCGCCAGCGCAAACCGCAGGCAGAGGTAGGCGCTGTCCCGCGTGCCGGCGGAAAGGTATTCCGCGCTGCGGCGGAAATCATCGCCATAGCTCATCGAAAGCTTCGTATCCACCTCGAAGCCGCTGTACTTGCCGCCTGTCGCAGCCGAAAAATATTCGTCCGCACGGGCGCCTATACGCGGCGCGACCATGCTCTTCATGTATTCGCTGCTTTCGTTTATCATTTCTATCGCAATGCCGTAAGCGGCGTGCTTGGCGGAAAGCGATTCTATTTCGGCGGAAAGCGCATCCCGGCGGCTCACCATCAGCGCGGCATCGCCGCCGCGTGCCTCGTTGGAGGCATAGCTCAGCTCGGCATTGCGCAGCAGTTCGGCATTGTTATCGTGCTTTTGGGTATAAAACGCCGTTTCGCGGTCGACAAGCGTGCGTTCGCGCTCCGGCTTTACGGCGCCCGCGGCAAGCTCGGCAAGCACTTCTATATCCACGCCCGCCGTTGCGGCGGAAAACGCATCCTTTTTGGAATTGAGCACGGCAAGCTTTTCGCCGATATTATCCGAAGCACGCTTGATCGTTTCCAGTATCTGCGAATAATTGCCGCCGGAGGAATCGACATAGCCGCCTATCTCCTCCGAAAGCCGGCGTTCGAGCGCGGCGCATTCCGCGCGGCAATCGCCTTCGCGCGAAGTGCTTGCGGAAAGTCTTTCTTCCGCAAGCGCTTTGCGTTCCTTTGCGGCGGGGCCGTGCTCAGGGTAAGCGGCAAGCGCGGCACGCAGAGCGGCCGCATCCGCGATCCCCAGTTCCTTTGCCTTTGCGGAGGGCTTTGCGACAAACACCCCCGCCACGGCGGCACATACGGCAGCCGCGCCGATACAGGCATATCCCGCACCGGAACGGAAGGCAAGCACGAGAACCAGCCCGGCAACCACGGCAAGCCCCGTCAGCACGGCAAGTATCCTTGCCGTCACCGCGGAGGAGGCTATTGTCGCCCTTGCATCCTCGGCGGCATCATCGTCAAAGGGAAGCGCCGCATTTGCGGCTTCGAGATCGTCGGATGCCTCCTTTGAAGCGGAACGGAGCGATTCGAGCCTGCTCTTTTCGGCGACAAGCCTTGCGTTCATTTCATAAAGCATACCGATTTCGCTGCCGGCGGTATCGGAATCCTTTTTTATTGCGGCACGGGCTTCGTCATATTCCGCCTCCGCCTGCTGCCTTTCGCCGGCGATCCGACGTATTTCGCGCAGCCTCAAAAGCGCTTCGTATTTTTCTATATTGTTGCGTTCGGCGGCAAGCTCCGAAAGCTTTTGCGCGGTTTCCTCCACGATCGCCCTTTTGGCGGCTATTTCGGCAGAAAGCCTTGTACACTCCGCGCGGAAGGCCTCCGATTCCGAAATTTCGGCGTTCAGCTCGTTGCGCTGAGATGTAAGCCGCGGTATCAGCCCGTTCCCGAGACGGTTTTTAAGCTCGTTCCGCGCCTGTGTAAGCCTTTCCACCGCCTTGCCCGTGCCGATACGCTCATCCGCGCTTATGGCGATATTCCGCAACCGTTCGGCAAGAAGCTCATCCTTGCCCTGCGGCGTTGTAAGCTGGCGAAAAAACAGCGTGCGGGAGAATATATCCTCGCTCACACCGAAGAAAACCTCGCCCGGTATTTCGCCGGAATGAACGCTGTTCCCGGTGCGGCGATCGGTTATGCTCACCGTTTCCCTGCCGGAAGCGGTCACTCGGCGTTCGATAACGAACCTGCCCTCGTCGCATTCTATGGCAACGGCGCCCTCCGAAATTTCGCCGTCCCAGGGGGTGTACAGCTTTTTTTCGTTTTCGGATATCGATTGCAGCCGCTGCCCGGCAAAGCCGTAAAATACAAACTTTATAAAAGCCGCAAGCGTGCTTTTGCCGCTTTCGTTGGGGGCGCAGAGTATGTTTATTCCGCCGGCAAGATCGACAACGGTGTTTTTCAGCTTGCCGAAGGAGGTAATTTCGATTTTTTCTATTCTGACGTTCATTCAGCGTTCCTCCTCCGAATAATCCGCCACAGGACGGTCCTGCAATGCGGCAAGCCCGTATCTGAGCGCAAGCTCGCATTCGCGGTATTCAGCGCTTCCCTCCGGCAGCTTTTTTATCCGTGCGAGCATTTTGCGGCAGAAAACGCCGCGCAGCGTGTTTTCGCCCTCCAGCTCGCCGATATCCGGCAAAAGCAGCGTGTTATCGACAAGCTCTATGCTCCGCGGCAGCTCCGCCCCGCGACCGAATTCCACCGGCAGTATGTTGAACGGTTCGCGCAGCTCGCCGCAGAGCCGCACGCGCAGCTCGGTATCCTCCGCATACGGCCTCATCGCCGCGCGGATACGGTCGACCGCCTCGAATTTATCGTT
>USHI01000060.1 GCA_900554405.1 uncultured Eubacteriales bacterium
AGGAGGAAAATGATGCGAAAGCAAACCGACTTAGCCAAGGTCAAGCAAACAGCCCTTGCTCTGCTCTCCACAGAGATCAATGAAACTTCATACTCACCGATGATCGTCAAGCACCCCTTCACCGACACCGGAGTAAGTGCCATTCCCGATGGCAAAGGTGGCGTGGAGATGATCGATCTCACAGAAGATGATGCACAGCTCAAGTGGCGACAGTCTATGGCTCGGCAGATCGATAAGGCAGATAATGCCTACGCAATATATATGATGGTCACCAAGCCCTACGCGCTGACCTTTCTGAAATTCGCAATGCCCCATCTCTCAAGAGAAGATATGTCTCAAATCCTCGCCAGCGCATGGACGAGGTCAGAAGCACCGCACCAGGACGTAAACGTTACCGTCAACCAGCTCCTACGGATGTTCAAGCATGCCGATCCCACTTGCCTCATGGAGCAAGACGAATATATCCAGTTCAAGACTTTGGACGATACGGTGACCGTCTACCGAGGGGTAACCCCTAACAATGCCAAAAGTGTGAAGGCATTGTCCTGGTCGTTGAATCAGGAAACAGCCGAATGGTTTGCTCACCGCTTCGGTGAGAACGGAACGGTCTACGAAGCACAGATCGATAAAAAGCATATATACGCATATTTCAGCGGAAGGAACGAATCCGAGGTGATCGTTGATCCTTCCTACTCCAGCCAAACAGATTCATCAATAAAGTTCAACAGTATGCTTTCCGTCATGGAATCCGTCAGCCCGGTCCCATCAAGAGTGAAATCTGCCGTTTCACGACTATACGGTCGTTTAACATCAAATACCACGGTTAAAACCGTCTCTTCTGTCACAATATCGGAAAGCGATATAATGTGGAATTTCAATTCACCGGAATCGGTATTCTTGTCGTTGATATTGAAAAACGATGGCTCGAACCCTTTGGTGCAGGAATTATAGGTGGCAAACTCAGGATCAAAGCTTATCACAAAATCCCCGGCACCCAAGTGGGAATTTGCTTCCAGACAGACCGCAAGCGTGATTTGCATATCATCATACGAAAACGACCCATCCAATCGCATTGCCGGAGAATCGCCCGCATATGTTTCGTCAAATGTGATGTTTACTTTTGTAGTGTACCCGCTACAAAAGTATGCATCCAGATTTTTGTCCAAAAGCTCTTTCGCCGTAAATACTATATCAGAGCTTTCCGCTGCATTCTTCACCGTGCGGAATGTCACGGATACAAAATCGGTTTTGATGCCATACTCCGTGCCGACAAACGATATATATATCTCTCCGGAAAGGTCCTTGTTGATATCCACGATTTTTCCGTCCAGAAAAGCTCCGTTTGTTACTTCGACAACTTCAAGCAAGTCCGGATCATAGCTGATAACCGCCGTGCCGGAAGCAATCTCAGATGTGCTCAAACGGTATCCGAGCGTAAACTCCTGCTTGATCGACGTTGATATCGAGCGGCTTCCGTAAACATAGCAATCCTTGCTTACTGTTGCTTTCGAAATCTTAAAACCGCAGCGCGAACCGGAAACAGCCATTTCATTCAAAGAACTGTCATAGGCTTCGCCGACAACGATATCAAAATACGAGCCTCCGACTTCGGCATTTTCGAGCACCTGATACCGGAAATAAAACAATCTTGTTTTTGTCGCCGCTCCCTGTCCATCGAAAATATAAGAAAATCGAATGTTATCGGTATTCGTTACATTGTCGTACAGGGTACAGCCAATGCTGTTATATACGCCGATCACCTTTACCTTGGCAGGGTCAAAGTATACCGATACATCAAGGGAAGCCAAGCCCTCTGCGGAATCGATATCGACATAGCAATATGCTGAATTGCCCTGCACAATGGCAGCGCCCGTGGCTGCGGTGACACGGTTTGTGTCGTCTGCAGCCACAGGAACGCATATAATAGACAGGATCAGCGAGACAGCGCAAACAAGACTTATAAAAGACTTGCATTTTTTGTATAAGTTCATTTGCCGCCGCCCCTCCTTTACATTTCGAGTGTTGTTATTTTGCCGTTTACATACTGAAGTATCCGTAAAGCCTCGGCAGAGGAGAGCTGCCCGTCACCGTTGAGGTCCGCACGCTTGAACTCGTCATCCGAAAGAATCAGATCGCCGTTCAGACATTGCATCAGCATCAGGGCATCCTTGGTGGTGATCTGGCCGTTTCCGTCCACATCACCTATGCGCGATATGGCGGAGGCATCCTTTATCACCACGGTATAAGGCGTTTCCGCCGAGCCTTTATAAACGGTGTTTACGCCGTCGGTGGCTTTGATATAGTATTCTATGCCGTCCAGTGTCAGTTCGCTGCCGAAGATGGTCGCATTGTATTTGTCGTTCACCTTGGACATGATCAGCGATTTCCATGCCTCGCTTCCGGTCGTTCTGTAATAAAGCGTTACGGAGGCTATCGCCACATTGTCGCTTGCGGTGCAGGAAATGACAAGGTTATTGTCCTTGTATCCCTGGTTGACAGGGGTATGATACAATGTCGGTGCCATGGTGTCCTTCGCCGTCGCCTGCACCCTGCCGGCGGGGTTGGATTCCGTAAAATCGGTAAGCACCACGGTATAGGTATACCAATAGGTCTTCCCGGGTTCGGCATTTTCGTCAAGGAAGGTCAGCTCGTCGGGAAGCAGGATCGCCGGATTCAGCTTGACATAGTTGCCGTCCTTTTTCTCGCTGCGGTATATGTTGTAGCCGAGCAGGGTATCGTAATCATCCTGGGCAAGTGTCAGTTCGATGCCGAGGTCGGTTGCGTTTGCAAAAAGATTCATGGACATCGCGGCAGTGGTGTCGATGGTAAATTCATGAAGGTTGTATTCGCCGAATACCGTCTTTGTCGGGTCCTCTGCGGCGCAGGCGTTGTTTACCTTCAGGAAGTTCTGCCCGTTTTCAATCTGTGCCTTAAGGGTATAAGTGCCCTCCCATACGGTGTCGCTCACATATTCACCGTCGATACGGTAATCGCCGTAGGGCTCTGCGGTGCCGAAGGTAAGGAAGGTGTTTTTCGTGGTATCCATCGGGCGGTTGAAGGTAACGCGTACCTTTATCTCCTCCCTGCCGACGGTCGTAACCGGGCTGCCGTCTGCATCAAAAAGCTCCATGCTTACCACATAGGGCCACAGCTTGGTGATATCGCTGCAGGATCCGTATACATCCACAATCGGGTTGCCGTTGGAATCAATATAATTGCTAATTACCTGACTTGCGTATTTTTGGTATCCCGCTGAAAATGTGTTATCGGCAGCAGTTGAAGTAAATTTGAATTTCAAGAGTGTCTTGGGATCATCATCGTTGGCGGATACAAATATATTATTTGTTACATTACCGGAGAAGGACATGTACCGATTGGATGCACTACTGTACACAATGTTATTTGTAAATGTATCATTAACAACCAGGGATGAATATTCAATACCCACCGCGATCATGTTTGAACTCCATGCTTTGCAGTTTTCTAGCTGGAAGTACTCCACGTTTATGTCAATGTAAGAATTCTCAAACAATGCAAAATGATTATACACTGGATAAACAGCGTGAGAATGCCCGGAACTATATTCCCATAAAACGTCACCGTCACTTTTGGAGAATCTAATGTATGAATTATTTATCGCAAAACTACCCTCCGTTACGAGATTGATTGCATCAACATAATTCATCAAGAGCGATTCATCACAATGATTTTTAATCAAACATACAAAACCCGAATTGCGTTCTGAAGGGTGAATCTTGACCATATTATCCTTTGTGCCCTCAAAACTCAGCGTTCCGTATACAGTGATTGCAGGCGAACTGTAATACTCCCGGTCGTCGTAGAACTGGATCTCACAGCCCTCCTCAAAGGTCACTGTAACCCCGGCGGGGATCGTCACATCGTCGCCGACAATATAAAGACGGTCGTTTGTAAACACGGTATCTTCGCCGATAACACTCGGCAGGTGGTAGCCGCTGCTCACATTAAAGCGCGCCTTGCCGGAGCCGGAGTACTGCTTCGTATCCTTTTCATCCATACCGTTGATGTAGGTGTAGAAGATATTGAAGTCTGTCAGATAATCGTTCGGGCAATCGGCGGAAACGATTATTTCAAAATAACTGTCGCCGGATTCACGGACGGAATATGTCCCGATATCCGAAAGCAGCAAGGCTGTGTTGGCGAAGGTGAAATACGGATCGGCAAAGCCTTCACCTCGCTCGGCATTTATGGTAACATTCACATTGCCTGCAACGCCGCCGCGGTTGTGGAGCGAGAAATAAAGCCGTACCGTTTCGCCGGCATCTATAACTCCGTTGCCGTTGTTGGCGGGGCTGATGGATGTGCTGTCGTCGATATAATAATCGTACAAATTCACATCCGGCTTCGGAAGTCTTGTAAGCGCTTCGTACGCATTGGCAACAGAGTGCTTGGTGTCGAAGCTTTCGGTAACCCGGTTATAGGGGTTGCGCGTGCCGGTATTAACGATCTGCGATTGGATATATTTGGTGGAATATACCTCGCGGTCGGAATAATAGGACCGAAGCAGCGCGGCAATACCGGAGACAACGGGCGCCGCCATGGAGGTACCGTTCAGCATGGCGTATCTGTTGCCCGGCCAGCAGGAGGGGATCGCTTCGCCGGCTGCATAAACCTCGTATTCTGTTGAACCATACGGGTAATGGTCGTAATTGGAAAATGAGGATACCCTGCTTCCGTCGTGGTTCGTGCTCATAACGCCGATAACATACGGCAGCGCTGCGGGGTAAGCCACTTCGACATTTTGACAAATCGGGCAGGAAAGATTGTTGCAGGCGCTGTCGTTGCCGGCAGCGGCGACAAGAATACATGAGTTATATGCATTCTCAAGAGCATCCTTCGCTGCCATGGATATTACAGAGCCGCCGAAGGACATATTGATAACGGATGCTCCGTTCATATACGCATAGCGGATTGCTTCCGCAATATCCGAATTGTTGAAGTATCCGGAGGAATTGCCCGCCTTCAGAACCATGACCTTGCAGTTATAGGCAACGCCCACACTGCCGATATCGTTATTTTCGGCGGCAATTATTCCTGCGACATGGGTACCGTGGCCGTTGTCGTCCTTCGGGTCGTTGTTATCGCCGACAAAATTCCAGCCGTATACATCGTCGATATAACCGTTGCCGTCGTCGTCTATTCCATTGCCGGGAATTTCGGCGGCATTTATCCATATATTGTTGCGGAGATCAAGATGACTGTAATCTACGCCGGTATCGATAACCGCAACGACCGCATCGCTGCTGCCGCCGGGGTTTCTGCCGTTGTCTGCAGCATATTGCCAGCTGTCATATATCTTGTGATCATCGAGATATTGTTGCTTGGCATAATCGGGATTGGACGAAACATCTATGGCTTCGACCGTTCCTGCGGACATTATATAATCGTAATCCACGGCTGCGAAGGCACCGAGCTCTGTAAGATAGGCAACGGCTTCTTAGGTTTTATCGGCATCGGAAAGCCGTATGCTGTACCAATCGGAGCCTTTATAAAGCGGCTCTGCGGAAACATATTCCAAATCTCCCAAATCCGCTTCGTTAAAAGCGCCGGCAGTCTTTACCAAAACAATGCCTTCATTGTATTTGCCGCCCGGTGTAACCGTAGGTTCACCGGATACATCAGGTGATGCGGCACCGGTATCGTGAAGGTCCTTGTTTCCGATTTCGTCATATAAAGTACCTTCATTCAGTACAAGGTCGGAAAGTCTTGTAAAGCCCTTTCTGGTTACGGTGTCTTTTCCGGAACTCACGGTTCCGAACACGTGGCCTGCGGTTGCGCCGCTGACCTCTTTTGCGGCATCGCCGATGCCGCAAGCCACAAAGCTCAGCAGCATCGCAAACACAAGCATTATGGCCGACAATTTCTTGATTGTTTTCATGGGTTCAACCTCCTGTTATTTTTTCCGTTTTACACGGCATTTTCCTTTGTGAAAATCATACTTCCCGGAACGACTCGGCTGCCCGCAGGTACAACATAAACCTCATTATGTTGCTTTTAATTCGGTGCCAAAGCCGAAATAATTTTTAATTCTGTCTTTATGATACCGCTTGAGAAAGAAAAAAGTCAAGTATTTCGCCAGAAAAAGCAACACAATACGCGAAAAACGGCGCAAAAACAAAGCCTTGGTTAAATATGTTTTGCAAAAAACTCCCAAGGCTTGCCTGCGCGCGCCCTTTTTGCGCCCGTTATGGGGCTGCAACGGATACAAAACGCGTTTATTGTACATCCATGGCTTCGAAATACTTCCGGATTGCATACTTTCTCAGCGCTTCCGCAAAACCAAAAGCAACATAAAGAAAAGCTGCGTGTCAGGAGCTACGGTCCGCCCGCGCCGGGAAGCAATGTATATGATGAATACTCCGTCCGCAGGCTCTGCACGATACTTGCGGACAATGCGATCAAATATGCCCTGCCCGGGACAGAGATATTCTTTTCGCTCAAAAAGGCGAAGAAGGGTGTCGTTATAACGACAGTAAACGAATGCGATCACCTGGAACGGGAGGAAACCGAAAAGCTTTTCGACCGCTTCTACCGGGCGGATAAATCACGCAATTCCGCGCGTTCGGGGTTCGGCATAGGGCTTTCCGCAGCACGCAGGATCGTCGAAAACCACAAGGGCTTTATCAAAGCGGAATGCGAAAACGGTCACACGATCACCTTTACCGCCGAGCTGTGATAACCTCCTATAATACCCTTCAATAACAAAAACAGCGTTTTCACCGTGCATTGCGGCGGAAACGCTGTTTGTTTATTGTCATTTTTCGAGCAGAAAGTGCTTTGCAATGCCGAGCATTTCACGCAGGGTGCACGGTACAAGCAGCAAAACCGGTGTTCTGCCGCAGAAATGTCCGATATCCGAAAACCCGCAGTATTTCGCTATGAGAGAAGCGCGGAAGGCGTGATAATCGTTTGTGATAAACACTGCGGAATAACCGGTACCGAAACGTTCTTCTATGAGCTCCTTTGAAAACGTGAAGTTTTCTAAAGTGTTTGTCGCGCGTTCCTCGCGGATAATGCTTTGTTCCGGAACACCGTTTTCGGCAAGATATTCATACATCGCCTGTGCCTCGGTGATATCCTCGTATCTCCCCTGCCCGCCGGTTACCACAATGAGCGCATCGGGATTCATGCGGTGGTACTCAAGCGCCTTGTCGAGCCGGATCTTTATATTCCTGCC
>USHI01000061.1 GCA_900554405.1 uncultured Eubacteriales bacterium
TTCGGGTATAGAAAAAGCCCACCGTAATTCTATCAAAATTACGGTGGACTTATGGCGGAGAAGGAGGGATTTGAACCCTCGCGCCAGTTGCCCGACCTACACCCTTAGCAGGGGCGCCTCTTCACCACTTGAGTACTTCTCCGTTTAGTGAAAATATCGTAAATATGTGATGACCCGCCATAAGGGTTTGGCGGAGAGAGTGGGATTCGAACCCACGGCTCATTGCTGAGTCACCGGTTTTCAAGACCGGCTCCTTAAACCGCTCGGACATCTCTCCAATCTCGACCGGCGAATATCAGTATACAGCAAAGCTCGGGCATTGTCAATACTTTTTTTGCTAATTTGCCGTGTCAAACACGACCTCGTACTTATCTATAAGCATCACGGGGTTATATGCGGTTTTCGCCTGGCGTATCCCGGGCTCGTCCATATCCTCCTCCATATCGACATAGGCGCAGCCCGCCGCGTTTTCGCGCACAAAAAGGCAATTCAGCGCCTCGTACGCGCCCTCCACGGATTTATCCGCCTTTTCGAAATGGATATAAAGGGTATCGCCGACACGGTCGCCCACCGAAAAGCCCACGCACCTGCCTTCGGCGCGCAAAACCGCACCGAAAATGCCGAGCTTGCCGAATTCTGCAAAAACGCGCTCTATCGCCGCACGCTCGGCGTATAGGCGCGGGTCCGCAAAGCCGGCTTCATCGCAATATTTTTTATAAAAGTCCACCGCTTCGGGCAGAGTTTCGGCGGTTATCGGCACAAGCTCATGCTCCGGATGATCGGCGACGAATTTATTGAACCGATTCTTTTTCTTGTGCAGCTTTTTGCCGGAAAGTGTCGCCAGTGAATCGGCAGCATAAACGTAATCCGACCAGCCGGAAAGCTTTTCCGCCCTACCCCCGGGCAGCTTCGGCAGCAAAGAAGCCGGAACGAAGGAAAACCGTGCTTCCTCGCCGTTTTTGCGGCAATGCAGCAATATGCGCTCCACCGCCGCAGCGGTATCCCCGCCGACAGGGAAGGCATATGCAGGCTCGCCGTTTTCGTCGCGCCCTTTGATATAAAGGGTGCCGTCGGCGATGCACATTTTATATTCGTAATACAAGCCCCAGAGGTACAGCCCGCAAAGTGTTCTGTCGCAGGTACGCACAGGGTCGTTTTCAAGCATTTCGCGGATGGCGGGCACATCCGACAAGGTCATATCCCGAAAATTCAGCCCGAAATTGCATTCGCTCATAAAAACATCCTTAAAGCTCTTGTTGTGGAGAACGGAAAAAGGGCAGCGCTGACTGCACTGCCCTTCTTACACAAAGCGTAACCGAAATTACTGATCGATTTCGATAACAACGCCCGAACCGACGGTTCTGCCGCCTTCACGGATAGCGAAGCGGAGACCCTTTTCGATAGCGATCGGGGTGATAAGCTCGACCTTCATATCGACGTTATCGCCGGGACGGCACATTTCAACGCCGTCGGGAAGGGTAATAACACCGGTAACGTCGGTGGTTCTGAAGTAGAACTGAGGTCTGTAACCGGGGAAGAAGGGCTTATGACGGCCGCCTTCCTTTTCGGTAAGAACGTAGACCTGGCCTACAAACTTGGTGTGCGGGTGAATGGAACCCGGCTTTGCAAGGACCTGACCTCTTTCGATGTCGGTCTTCTTGATACCGCGGAGGAGGCAGCCGATGTTATCGCCTGCTTCTGCGAAGTCAAGCAGCTTGCGGAACATTTCGATACCGGTGACGACAGTCTTGGTGGTTTCGGTGGAGAGACCGACGATTTCGACTTCGTCCGCCATCTTTACGATGCCTCTTTCAACACGACCGGTAGCAACGGTGCCGCGGCCGGAAATGGAGAACACGTCTTCAACAGGCATAAGGAAGGGGCTGTCTTCGTTACGGGCAGGGGTAGGAATGTAATCGTCAACAGCATCCATAAGCTCGTGGATGGAAGCATAAACGGGATCGTTGGGGTCCTTGCTGTCGGAAAGGAGAGCTTCTCTTGCGGAGCCCTTGATTATCGGAATTTCATCGCCCGGGAAGTCGTACTCGGAAAGGAGTTCGCGGACTTCCATTTCAACGATCTCGAGAAGTTCGGGGTCGTCAACGAGGTCGCACTTGTTGAGGTAAACGACCATTGCGGGAACGCCGACCTGACGTGCGAGAAGGATGTGTTCACGGGTCTGCTGCATAGGACCGTCGGTCGCTGCAACGACGAGGATAGCGCCATCCATCTGAGCTGCGCCGGTGATCATGTTTTTAACATAGTCGGCGTGGCCCGGGCAGTCAACGTGAGCATAGTGCCTCTTGGCGGTTTCGTACTCGACGTGACGGGTGTTGATTGTGATACCTCTTGCCTTTTCCTCGGGAGCGTTGTCGATCTGATCGTAAGCGAGGAATTCGATGTTAGGGTCAGAGAGAGCAAGAGTCTTGGTTATAGCAGCGGTAAGGGTGGTCTTACCGTGGTCAACGTGGCCGATGGTGCCTATGTTGACATGGGGCTTAGTTCTTTCAAATTTAGCTTTTGCCATTTCAATGTCCTCCGTTTTTGTTCATTTGATTTGATTATAGCCGATTTTTTCGCTTGTGTCAAGGCTTTTTTGGTTTTTCCGGCAATTACTTCTTCGCGCCGACGATCGCTTCGAGTATAGACTTCGGAACGACTTCATAGTGGCTCGGTTCCATAACGTAGTTGCCGCGTCCCTGTGTTTTGGAGCGCAGGTCGGTCGCATAACCGAACATCTGCGAAAGCGGGACGTTTGCCGTGACCTGCTGGCCGCCGGAGACCGGCTCGGTGCCGGTGATGGCGCCGCGGCGGGAGTTGAGATCGCCGATGACAACGCCGAGATAATCATCCGGCGCGGTGACAACGACCTTCATTATCGGTTCGGTGAGTATCGGTTTTGCATTTCTCATCGCATTCTTGAACGCCATAGAGCCGGCAATCTTGAATGCCATTTCGGAAGAGTCGACCTCGTGGTACGAACCGCCTTCGAGCGTGACCTTTACATCGACGACATTGTAACCCGCAACAACGCCGGAAAGCATTGCGCCGCGGATACCTGCATCGACAGCGGGGATATATTCCTTGGGAACATCGCCGCCGGTGACCTCGTTGACAAATTCGTAGCCCTTGCCGGGGTTGGGCTCGATCTTGATGATAACATGGCCGTACTGACCTTTACCGCCGGACTGGCGGGCATATTTGCAGTTTTCTTCCGCTGTTGCGGTGATCGTTTCGCGGTAGGAAACCTGCGGCTTGCCGACGTTCGCCTCTACCTTGAATTCACGCAGAAGTCTGTCCACGATGATTTCGAGGTGGAGTTCGCCCATGCCGGCTATGATAGTCTGACCCGTTTCCTCATCCGTGTATGCCTTGAAGGTAGGATCCTCCTCGGCAAGCTTGGCGAGCGCGATGCCCATCTTTTCCTGACCGGCTTTGGTCTTGGGTTCGATGGCAACGCGGATAACGGGTTCCGGAAATTCCATGGATTCAAGCACTATCGGTGCCTTTTCGTCGCAAAGAGTATCGCCCGTGGTGGTGTTCTTCACACCGACAACGGCGGCGATTTCGCCCGCGCGTATTTCTTCAACATCCTCGCGGTGGTTTGCGTGCATCAGCAGTATTCTGCCGATACGTTCACGCGTGTCCTTCGTGGCGTTGTAGACCGTCGAGCCCGAGGTGAGCACACCGGAATATACGCGGACAAAGCAAATCTTTCCGACAAACGGGTCGGTAGCGATCTTGAATGCAAGCGCGGAGAAGGGCGCATCGTCCGAGGTGGGGCGTTCCTCCTCTTCTCCCGTTTTGCAGTTGACGCCTTTGATATGCGGCACATCGAGCGGAGAAGGGAGATAATCCACGACTGCATCGAGCAGCTTCTGAACGCCCTTGTTTTTATAGGACGTTCCGCAGACAACGGGAACCATCTTGCCGGCGATGGTAGCTGCGCGGATAGCCTTTTTGACATCGGCTTCCGGAAGCTCTTCGCCTTCAAGGAACATTTCGAGCAGCTTGTCGTCGAATTCGGCGACATGCTCCAAAAGGTTCTGGTGATATTCCTCCGCCTTGTCCTTCATGTCGGCGGGGATATCGCGTTCCTCGATCTGGACTCCCTTATCGTCAAGATAATAGTAAGCCTTCATCTTGACAAGGTCGATAATTCCGACAAAATCTGCTTCTGCGCCGATAGGAAGCTGTATCGGAACGGCATTTGCCTTGAGCCTGTCGTGGATCTGATCGACGACGCGATAAAAGTTCGCGCCCATGATATCCATCTTGTTGACATAGCACATACGGGGCACGCCGTATTTATCCGCCTGCCTCCAAACGGTTTCGGACTGCGGTTCGACGCCACCCTTGGCGCAGAGAACGGTGACGGAGCCGTCCAGCACGCGGAGCGAGCGTTCGACTTCAACGGTGAAGTCGACATGGCCCGGCGTGTCGATAATGTTTATGCGATGGTTCTTCCAGAAGCAGGTCGTTGCGGCGGAGGTAATGGTTATCCCGCGCTCCTGTTCCTGCTCCATCCAGTCCATCGTTGCGGTGCCGTCGTGTGTTTCGCCGATCTTGTGCGTTTTGTTGGTATAGAAAAGGATTCTTTCCGTTGTGGTTGTCTTGCCCGCGTCGATATGAGCCATTATGCCGATATTACGGGTGAGCTCAAGCGGAGTTTGTCTGGACATATATTTCTCCTCTGATTATTGTACCGGATAAAAAATGTGTTTTACGCCGGTTTACCAGCGGTAATGTGCGAATGCCTTGTTGGCTTCCGCCATCTTGTGAGTGTCTTCCTTCTTCTTGACAGCGCCGCCGGTTCCGTTGGCAGCATCCATGATTTCCGCCGCAAGACGTTCGCTCATGGTTCTGTCGCTTCTTGTTCTGGCATAGTTGATAAGCCAGCGAAGACCGAGTGTCTGCCTTCTTTCGGCACGGACATCCATAGGCACCTGGTAGTTGGAGCCGCCTCTGCGGACAGCCTTGACTTCCAATGCGGGCATGATGTTGTCGAGAGCCTTCTTGAACTGTTCAAGCGGATCGTTACCCGTCTTTTCGCGGATCATATCGAACGCATCGTATACGATCCTCTGTGCGGTGGTCTTCTTTCCGTCATACATGATGTTATTGACCAGCTTGGTAACGAGCTGGGAATTGTACATCGGATCCGGAAGCACTTCTCTTTTAAAGCCGTGTTCTCTTCTGGGCACTTTACTTCCCTCCTTCATAAAGATAGCGTGGTTTCACGCTTCAATGAGATCACAGGTACTCGAAAAATTTCTTCCCGTAAGTGCCGATATATATAAATTTCTTCGTATCAGCACGAGGAAAACGAAAATTTCGTTCCTGAAAATGACCTTGCGGCGGTTATGCCTTCGGTCTCTTTGCGCCGTATTTCGAACGGCCCTGTTTTCTGTTGGCAACGCCCTGTGTATCGAGCTTGCCGCGGATGATGTGGTAACGCACACCGGGGAGGTCCCTGACTCTGCCGCCGCGGATAAGGACAACCGAGTGTTCCTGCAGGTTGTGGCCGATACCCGGGATATAGGCGGTGACTTCAAGACCGTTGGTGAGCCTGACTCTGGCGATCTTTCTCTGCGCGGAGTTCGGCTTTTTCGGGGTCTTGATGGCGACCTTGGTGCAGACACCCCTCTTTTGCGGGCTGGAAAGATCGACCGCGACGTTCTTGATCGTGTTCGTTCCCTTCTGCAAAGCGGGGGATTTGGACTTGTAGGTCTTGTCCTGCCTGCCGTGTTTTACCAACTGATTGAATGTAGGCATTGTTTTCTCCTTTCCCTGAAATTTCGCAACGTTTTGATTATACAGAAAAGCAAATATGTTGTCAATAGCATTTTTGCCGATTTTTCACTGTTTTGCAGGCTGTTTACCTGTATTTTGCCCGTTTCGGGGGCAAAATCGCAAAAAAACGCCCGCCGTGCAAAGACAGTTAAGCCGCAGAACGGCTGAATTTCAGCCGCCCTGCGGTAACAACCGTGCAATTATTCCGCTTCGTAAACGCCTTCGGAAACTTCGTCGCCGGTGTCGACCTCGACATCGCGGTACATCTGCATACCCGTACCTGCGGGGATGAGCTTACCTATGATAACGTTTTCCTTAAGCCCGAGCAGCGGATCCTTTTTGCCCTTGATCGCTGCTTCGGCAAGCACCTTTGTGGTTTCCTGGAAGGAAGCGGCGGAAAGGAAGGAATCGGTGGAAAGCGAAGCCTTTGTGATGCCGAGAAGCTGATTCGTACCCTCGGCAGGGAGCTTCGGCGTTTCGTCCGGGTGTTCGGCGTTGTATTTTTCGATGGCGGAATTAGCTTCGTAGAATTCCGAAACATCGACATTCGCGCCGACAAGTAGCCCCGTATCGCCGCAGGAATCGATCTTGATCTTGCGTGTCATCTGGCGCGCAATGACCTCGATATGCTTATCGGCGATTTCGACCGCCTGCAGGCGGTAAACGCGCTGGGTTTCCTTGATGATATATTCGTAAACGGCATCCAGACCCTTTATACGGAGTATATCCGCGGGGGCTTCGGTACCGTCGGTCAGCTTCTGGCACTTCACAACGTGAGCGCCGTCCTCGACGGCGACCTTGGTGAGCAGAGGAACGCTTGTAGCCTTTTCCTCGCCGGTTTCGTCGTCACGGACGATAAGCTGTTTTGTCTTTTTGCTTTCCTCCACGCGGAAGGTACCGTCGAATTCCGAAAGGACGGCGGTCTTCTTCGGGCGTCTCGCCTCGAAGAGCTCTTCGACACGGGGAAGACCCTGTGTTATATCCCCGCCGGCGACACCGCCGCTGTGGAAGGTTCTCATGGTAAGCTGCGTGCCCGGTTCACCGATAGACTGTGCCGCGATGATACCGACGGCTTCGCCGATATTAACGGGCTTGCCGCTTGTCATATCCGCGCCGTAGCAGTGGATGCACACGCCGTGTTTGCTGCGGCAGTTGATGAGCGAACGGATATGGACACGGTCGATCCCGGCATCGGATATACGCCTTGCCTGAGCATCGGAGATCATGGTATCGTCGGGGACGATGACCTCGCCGGTGTTCGGATCGACGATATCGCCTATGCAGTAGCGGCCGACAAGTCTGTCCTCGAACGGCTCGATAACCTCTTCCTTGCCGCCGGGAAGCACATCCACGATACGGCTGACCCAAAGGCCTTCGTGATCGTGGCAGTTTTCCTCACGGATGATGACATCCTGCG
>USHI01000062.1 GCA_900554405.1 uncultured Eubacteriales bacterium
CTGCCATAGCCCGGAGGGAATTCGGGCTGAGCGATGCGATATGCTCCGCCGTATACTGGCACACAAGCGGCAGGAGCGCAATGTCCCCGCTCGAAGCGGTGATATATCTTGCCGATTATATCGAACCGACCCGCAAGGACGATTCCTGCACGAGTCTGCGCGATTTTTATTACCGCAGACTGCTTTCCGCAAGCCCGCTGCAAACGCTTTACGAAACGCTTGCTATGTCGTTCGGGCTGACCATCGACTACCTGACCGCCAAAGGGCGGCATATCTGCGCCGACGGGATCGCGGCGCGGGATTATTACACAATGCTCGCACAGAGCGGAGGAACACAATGAACACCGAACAGCAAAAGGAGCTTGCGCGCGCCATCGCCGGTGAGGCGGTAAACGCGCTGAACGAAAAAAAGGGGCTGGACGTTACCTGCCTTGCCGTTGCGGACAAAACCGTGCTTGCCGATGAATTCGTTCTTGCGACCGGCACGTCGAACACGCACGTCCGCGCGCTTGCCGACGAAGTCGAATTCAAGCTCGGCGAAAAGCTCGGGGTCACTCCCACGCACACGGAGGGTGCTTCCGGCAACGCATGGATACTCATGGATTACGGCTGTGTCGTCGTGAACATCTTCACCCGTGCGGCAAGGGATTTTTACAAGCTCGAACGGCTTTGGAGCGATACCCACGCAAAGGAAAACGATACCGAAGGATCGGAGCAACAAGATGAAACACGATTATAAAAATATAGAATCCAAATGGCAGAAGCGGTGGGCGGAAGCCGATCTCTTCCACGCCGCCGACCCGGGCGAAAAGGGCAGTGAAAAGCCCAAATTTTATGCCCTGGTCGAATTCCCCTACCCCAGCGGTGCGGGAATGCACGTCGGGCATATAAAGGCATATTCCGGATTGGAGGTCGTTTCCCGCAAGCGCAGGATGCAGGGCTATAACGTTCTGTTCCCGATGGGATTCGATGCATTCGGGCTCCCCACCGAAAATTACGCGGTAAAAACCGGAACGCATCCGCGCATTGTCACCGACAACAACATCGCCAAATTCACAAACCAGCTCAAACGCGTCGGCTTTGCCTTCGATTGGGACCGTGTTGTGGATACGACGGAT
Organism: uncultured Eubacteriales bacterium; assembly: GCA_900554405.1. Taxonomy (GTDB): domain Bacteria; phylum Bacillota; class Clostridia; order Oscillospirales; family CAG-382; genus Coliplasma. The sequence continues at coordinate 1,119 of USHI01000062.1, forward strand.
GTCGATTATTATAAATGGACGCAGTGGATATTCCTTAAAATGTTCGAACACGGGCTTGTATTCAGGGATACCGCGCTCGTCAATTACTGCCCGAACTGCAAGGTCGTGCTTTCCAACGAGGATTCGCAGGGGGGCAAGTGCGATATCTGCAAGAGCGACATTGTACAGAGGTCGAAGGATGTCTGGTACCTGCGCATAACCGAATATGCCGACAAGCTGCTTAAAGGTCTGGACGAGGTGGATTACCTCCCGATGATAAAGCAGCAGCAGATCAACTGGATCGGCCGTTCGGAGGGGGCGTTTGTCAATTTTTCCGTAAAGGGGAGCGAGGATAAGCTCCGCATTTACACCACAAGACCGGATACCATGTTCGGCGTTACATTTATGGTCATGGCGCCGGAGCATCCGCTGATCGACAAGCACTCCGCGGATATCAAAAACATGGCGGAAGTCGCCGCTTACCGCGATGAATGTGCAAAAAAGACCGAATTCGAACGCACCCAGCTCGTGAAGGAAAAGACGGGCGTGAAGCTGGACGGCTTCACGGCGATAAACCCGATAAACGGCAGGGAAATACCCGTGTACATCGCCGATTATGTCATGATGGGCTACGGCACGGGGGCGATAATGGCCGTTCCCGCGCACGACGGGCGCGACTGGGAATTTGCCCGCAAATTCGGCATTGATATAATCGAAGTAATCAAGGGCGGCAATATAGCCGAGGAAGCCTACACGGGCGACGGTGAAATGGTCAATTCCGGGTTCCTGAACGGGTTCACCAACAAAAAGGATTCCATCCGCCGCGCGATCGAGGAGCTCGAAAAGCTCGGCGCGGGCGAAGGCGGCGTGCAGTACAAAATGAAGGACTGGGCGTTCAACCGCCAGCGCTACTGGGGCGAACCGATCCCCATTATCCATTGCCCGAAGTGCGGGATGGTGCCCGTGCCGTATGACGAGCTTCCGCTCCGTCTGCCAGAAATGAAGGAATTTGCACCCGGAACGGGCGGGGAATCCCCGCTTGCCCGCGTGGAGGAATTCGTTCACTGCAAATGCCCGAAATGCGGCGGAGAAGCAAGGCGCGAAACCGATACCATGCCGCAGTGGGCGGGTTCATCCTGGTATTTCCTGCGCTATACCGACCCGCACAACGACGAATGCTTTGCAAGCCCCGAAAAGCTGAAATACTGGCTGCCGGTGGATTGGTACAACGGCGGCATGGAGCACGTCACGCGGCACATGATATATTCCCGCTTCTGGCACAAGTTCCTTTATGATATCGGCGCGGTGCCGACGGACGAGCCCTATGCAAAGCGCACGGCGCAGGGGCTGATACTCGGCCCGGACGGCGAAAAGATGAGCAAATCCAAGGGCAACGTCGTGGATCCGAACGATGTCGTGGATGAATTCGGCGCCGATGTGCTCCGCACATATACCCTGTTCATGGGCGATTACGCCTCCGCTGCGCCCTGGTCGGAAACAAGCGTCCGCGGCTGCAAGCGCTTTATCGAACGCTTTGCCGCACTGGATGAATATATCGTCCCCGAAAAGAAGGATGCCCTTGTCCGCCTGCTGCACAAAACCGTGAAAAAGGTCGGCGCGGATATCGAAGCGATGAAGTTCAACACCGCCATTGCCGCGATGATGATATATATTAACGAAGTCTATGCCTCCGGCGGTCTGGACAGAGAAAGCCTTTCGGTGCTCACCCGGCTGCTCTGCCCGTTTGCCCCGCACATATGCGAGGAAATGTGGGAACGTATCGGCGGGAAGGGCTTCTGCTCCGTCGCCGAATGGCCCGCTTACGACGAAGCGCTCACGCAGGATGACGAAAAGGAGATCGCCGTGCAGGTGTGCGGCAAGCTCCGCGGGGTGATAAAGATCCCCGCCGGCAGCGATGAGGACACCGTGTGGGAACTGATCTGCGCGGACGAAAGCTTCAAGCCGTTTATCGAAGGCAAAACGATCATCAAAAAGATATACGTCAGGGACAGACTTTTCAATATAGTCGCAAAATAGGAGGATTATTCCATGGACACAACCAAGATCAAAAACAGGGGCAACGCCCTTATCGTCGCGCACCGCGGCTGCTCCGCGCTCGAGCGCGAAAACACCTGCTCCGCCTTTGTCGCCGCAGGCAACAGAAGCTATTTCGGCATTGAAACCGATGTAAGAAACACGGTGGACGGCAAATTCGTGCTTCTGCACGACAACGATACCACCCGCTGCGGGATCGACTTTGTCGAACCGGAAAAATGCACGCTTGCCACGATACAGTCCGTCGTTTTGAAGGACAAGGACGAAAAGCGCGGCAGAACCGACCTCCGCGTGCCGGAAATGATCGATTACATACGCATCTGCAAGCGTTACGATAAGGTCGGCGTGCTTGAATTCAAGGGCGCCTACAACGAAGAACAGATGGGCAGGCTCGTTGCCGAGATCGAAGCCGAATATTCGCTCGAAAAGATGATCTTCATATCCTTCTCGTTCGAAAACCTTCTTGTCCTGCGCAAGCTGCGCCCGGATACGCACGTTCAGTGCCTTGTCGGCGCTTTTGAAACCGAGGAAAAGTTCGACGAATGCTTAGCCACTCTGTGCGAGCATAAGATGGGTATCGACATCTGGTCGCGCGCGCTCACTGAGGAACGCGTAAAGAAGCTGCTCAACAACGGCATCGAGATCAACTCCTGGACGGTCGACGATCCCGAGGAAGCCGAAAGGCTCATATCCTGGGGCGTGCAGTTCATAACCTCCAACGGTCTGGAATAATCCGCATCGGCGAAAAAAGCGGAGGGTGAACCCGTTTTCGGGCACCCTCCGTTTGAAATATAATAAAGCCGTTTCAGCGTTCGGCACCAGGTTCGCCGCAAAGGAACCGGATGCTGCGCTCCACTGAATCCCTGGAATTGCCCCAGGGGAGATCGTCGAAACGGTAATCGAACTTTTTGCAGAACAGTGAAATATCATCCTTGAGCGAGGCGAGATATTCGCTTATTTTGGCGTTCGCCGCACGAACAAGCTCGTTATACCCCTCCTTGGGCAGCGCAAGCTTTGCCGCGGCGACAAAGCGGCGGTAATGCGGCAGGCAGATATATTCCGTGCTGCCGAACACGGCGCGGAACTCCTTTTCCTCATCGAAAAGATAAGCGGCGGTGGTAAACATCTTGGCGATCTTTTCCTCCACCCGTTCGCAGACATAGCAGCTTGCGGAAAGCTTTTCGATTCGCGAAACGCTTTTTGCGCCGATATCGCGCGCGAATATCCCGCCGGCGGCAAGCTCCTTTTTGAGCGATTCGAGGTGGCTTTCGAGCATGAGCGCCAGCCCCAAGCGGTTCTTCATTTCGAACATGGCATCAAAATGGCGGCGGCAAAAGCCTTTTTCGTTCGTTTCGCGGCGGATGTCGGGCTCCATCATGGAAGCGCCGAGGATCAGACCGAGCTCATCGGATTCGAGCTTTTTGTAAAGCGCGCAGAACGGGCAGCCGTCATGCGCCGAAAAGGCTTCGGTCACCGGGATGGTATAGATATGCTCTCTCATAAAGGCTCTCCTTATTTTTTTTACGGGGGTGATAATACGGAAATCATTGATACCGGCAGCGGAGTGCTGCTTTCCGGCGAGGAATACTTCGACCCGTTCATATCATTCGAATGCGGGCAGTGCTTCCGCTTTGAAAAAACAGGCGAAAATGAATATGACTTCTGCGCACTCGGCAAGCGTATACATGTGCGGAAGTCAAAGGAAGGGTATGTCTTTACCGGCGTGACGGCAGAGGAATTCAAAAGCGGGCTCGTAAGCTATTTCGACCTGGAACGCGATTACGGCGCCATAATCAAGGCGCTTTCCTCGGACGAGCATATCGCGCAGGCGGTGAAATACTGCGGCGGGATAAGAATATTCCGGCAGGACCCGTGGGAGACGCTCGCCTCGTTTATAATTTCGCAGAACAACAATATCCCGCGGATAAAGAAGATCATAAATACGCTCTGCGTGACACTTTGCGGCGACGAACGCATATTCCCCGCGCCGGAACGGCTGCTCGAAGCAGGCGCAGAGGGGCTTGCTCCGATACGCGCCGGGTTCCGCGTGAAATACCTGCTGGATGCCGCGGAAAAGACGGTTTCCGGCGAGATCGACCCGGAACGCATACGCGCGCTGCCGTATGAGGAAGCGCTTGCGGCGCTGAAGGGCATAAAGGGCGTAGGGGATAAGGTCGCAAACTGCGTGCTGCTTTTCGGTTACGGCTTTATGGATGCCTTCCCCGTGGATGTGTGGGTAAAGAAGGTCATTGCCGGCTGCTACGGCGAGGATTTCACCCCGAAGCGCTTCGGCGAATATGCCGGGATCGCGCAGCAATACCTTTTCTGCTACGAACGCAACTTCAAAAGCAGGGTCCGGGAAACTGCCGATATATAATTTCAAATGAGGGAATCCCGCGGGATTCCCTCATTTTAATTATGCCGCCAAACGGTTATTTTACGCCGTATGCCATCAGGCATTCTTCGATAGCCGACTCGATAGCGCTCTTTTTGCCTTCGAGCGTGGAGGCAACGTTCGTGCTCTGGTTCCTCATAAGCTCATCGAACATGGACTGCACGCCGCCGAAATCATAGACATTGCCGAGGTCGTACACGATGTTGTTGAAGATGTAGTTATCGAGCATATCCTCGCTGTCCTGATCCTTGAAATCGCGGTATTTGAGTATGACATCATAATAAGCGGGAACAATGAACTTCCTGCCGCCCCATGCCATTGCATCGAGCATATATGCCGAAAATTCGGCATCCTCGCGCGAAAGGCTCGTGGGGATAACGACGCAATATGCGAATTTGCAGTTGCAGTAGGTCGCGTAATCGGTCTGAGTTTCGGTCATGAGCGGAAGCGGGATAATACCGAAATCGTCGCATTCAGGATAAGCACGGAGCTTTTTGATGGCGGAAAAGGCGCTGTTGCGGAAAAGCGCGCGGTTTTCGCCGAATATGGCAAGCGAGGTTACCCATCTTGTGTTGGAGGGAAGCGGATCGCAGTGGAATACCCAATCGTCCTTAAGCTGGAGCTTTTCGAGTATCTTCTGTGCAAGCGATACCGTCGCTTCGGAGCCGAAGGCAAGGTAGGGGATATCGTTATTGTCCTTTTCGATATAGCTGTAGCCCGAACCGAGGAAGAACGCGGAGGAATCGGCATATGCAGCCGAAACGCCCCAGGTGTCGTTTTCGCTCATGCCGGGGGTGCCGTCGGTATCGGCGGTGACGGCTTCGCACATTTCGATCATTTTGTCGAACGTCCACTGCTTGTCGCGCACGAGCTGGTAAATGTCAACGCCGTCGAAATATGTCTTCATCATGTTTTTGTTGACGGTAACGGCAATGGAAACGATCTTCTGCATTATGGAAATATCGCCGGTGGTAAAGTAAAGACGGTTGCCGATGGAAAGCGATTCTTCCGCGGATTTATCCCACCAGGGGGAATCGAAATGAAGTATATCCTTGAATTCGTAAAGATCGTAAAAGGCGGATTCCTGCGCAAGCGATGTCGCTTCGCGCATGAAGGGGATAGCGGCATCGTAGTTGCTGGAACCGGATTTCACATCGAGCCGCAGCGCTTCGGAAACGTTCTTCACCGCATCCGCCGTGATCTCCACGCCGGTTTTCTGGTTGATCAGTTCGTTTCTTTTGATAACGGCATCGTTGAGCGCTTCGTCCGTGGTGGAATAAAGCCCGGGAACGATATCCTCGCAGAAGTATGTCGTCTGCGCTTCATTGGAGGTTATGCAAAGGTGGAAGTTTTTTTTGTTGTAGGTAAAGGGGTACTTAGAAAAGTAGTCGCCCACCTCGGTGTCGGTGCTTGACTCGGGCGCGGCGGAGGATCCGGTATCCAGCGAAAGCTCTTCATCCCTGCCGCACGCCGAAAGTATGCAGGCAGCACAGGTGATAAGGCAAAGCAGGATCGCCGTAATGCGTTGCTTATTCATGGTAGGTCTCCTTTATATGCAAATATTCATTTTATTTTAGCACCATATGCCGCGCTTGTCAAGCATTGCCGCTTACGGCGGCAGCGGGC
>USHI01000063.1 GCA_900554405.1 uncultured Eubacteriales bacterium
GCATTTATGGCACATTGCAATATAGCTGTCGTTGCCGCCGATAAGTACCTGCGCGCCCTTCGTGACGACCTCCCCGCGTGAATTCAGACGCGCGTTCACCGTCGCTTTTGCGCCGCAGGCGCATATGGTTTTGATCTCCGTAATGGAATCGGCAAGCTCGAAAAGCCGCTTGCTCCCCGGGAAGGTCATCGTCCGGAAATCGGCACGAAGCCCGAAGCAAAGCACGGGGATGCCCTTTTCGTCCACGATCTCGCGCAGCGAATCCACCTGCGCGGGAGTAAGGAACTGGCATTCGTCGCAGATTATCACATCCGTCCTGCCGCGGCGCGCAAGCTTGAATAAAGGGTCGGAATCGGGATATATCACCTGCGCCCGCGCCGAAAGCCCGATGCGTGAAGCTACGATGTCCACGCCGTCGCGGTCGTCCGTTGCGGGCTTGATAAGCCAGACCGCCATTCCGCGTTCCTCATAATTGAATTTTGTTATGAGCGCCTGTGCCGTCTTGGAGCTTCCCATCGTTCCGTATTTGAAATAAAGCTTTGCCAAAAGAATCGCCTCCCGACATTTGTCGTTTTTATTGTAGCACAAATCCCGCCGTGTTTCAAGCAATTTATGCTCCTGCGCACGATAATGCGCCGTGAAAATAATGCTGTATTATTTGATTTTACTATTGAAATTCAGAAGGATGTGTTTTATAATACAGACATAAATCTTCACGGAGCGGAAATAATTATGAAGCCTTTCAGACCGATCATCGCATTGTTTCTTTCACTCGCAGCACTTCTGGCAGTCGTACTGCCCTCCACAAGGCTTGCCTCTGCCGAAAATGAATCCGGAACGCTTGTTCCGATCTATCACGGCGCCTCATACACCGTCGATCTTTACAACGCGAAATTTATCGGCGGGAACGACGGAAAGCTGCTCACCGATCTCACCTTCCAGAAAATGGAAAAGGACAGATCCAACAGCGAAGGCTGGCTTCGGATAAAAAGTGCAAACGGCGGCAGAGGTGACCGTCACCGCCGATCTCGGCGCCGTGCGCGAGGGAATAAGCGTTATTTACGCCCGCACCATGAAGCACCGCGAGGACGGCTGCGACATGGCAAAGTCGGTTTCGTTTTATGTTTCCGAGGACGGAAAGAACTACAAATACATAGGCGACGGCAAAACGCCCTCCGACACCACCGAGGATTACGCCGCCGCGCTTTACAAGGTGAACACCTCGCCCGTGCGGGCAAGATATTACCGCGCGGTATTCCGCTGCGGCGGAAAATCGCTGTTTATAAACGAATTCGGCGCCGCCGCGCGCGGCAGGGTCGCACATTCCCCGCAGGGCGGAAGCTTTACGGATGCCCAGGGGGTGGAATACCTGCTTTCCGGCAGCGAAGCCACCGTTGTCGCGCTGCATTCCCGCAGCTCGTCGCCCCGCGCGGAGGAAAACGATCTGAACGTGAACGGCGTGCATTATATCGGCAAGGGAACCGAAAACGAAGTAAAGGTAGTCACCGACCTTATCGGCGAAAAACAGATGAATTACGCCGGTGTACCGAACACGGTCCGCAAGATAATGATCCACAACACCGCGACGGTCGAATGGAGCACCGATGCGGAGCTTTACAACGAACGGCTGCACAATATGCAGGAGGAAACAAGCTGGCATTACACCGTCGACAGCGGCGTGATATACCATTCGCTTGCCGACGATATTGTCGGCTGGCACGCCGGCGGGCCGATGAACTACACCACCATCGGCATAGAAATATGCACAAACGGCGCGCCGACATACGGCAACGGGAAAATACTCTTTTCCGGCGCCGCATATGACCGTTGGGTCGAAAACACCTTCCGCCCCGCGTTCAAAAACGCCGCAGTGCTCACGGCGGAGCTGCTGGTGAAATACGGGCTGGGGCTCGACGATGTCGCCCAGCATTACGACAGCTCACGCAAGGAATGCCCGCTCTGGATGCGCCGCAAGGGCAACGGGTTCACCTACAACGGAACGCTTTGGGTCGAATTCATGGAATATGTGAAGGAATACTACAACATACTCTCTTCACAGCCGAAAAGCGCCGGCGTTTACGGCGAAATAACCCTCCCCTATTATATTACCGACCCGGACGGGAACATATACACCCTGACATCCGTGGGCGGTGCCGCATTTTCGCAGGCAGAGGGTATAACCTCCGTAACGCTTTCACGCGGGATAACGCACATTGCGCCCGATGCCTTTGAGGAAAGCGGTATCGAAAGAATAAACACCTCCGAAAACGGCAATTTCACTTTTGAAAACGGAGTTATCCGCAGCGCGGACGGCAGCGAAGTCGCCGCCGTGACGGATACGCTCACCGGGACCCCGCAGCCGAAGGAAGGCTGTGCGCTTGATATCCGCACAAGCGGCGCAAAGCATTTCGCTTATCTTTCCCCTGGGACAACGCTTTCACGGTTCGAAAGCGAATACGGCGCGATATCGCTCAAAGCACGCGCGGCAAACGGGGCCCCGCTCGGTGTGAACGATGAGCTTACCACCGGCGCTTCCGCCGTCTTCGGCGAATGCAGGATATACGCCGTTATCCCGGGCGACGGCACCGGCGACGGAAAAATAGATTCTTCGGATTACCTTTTCGCAAAAAGGCTTTACCTCGGGACGATATACCTTTCGGAAAGCCGCCGGCTTGCGCTGTGTGTCACCGGAGGCAAAAGCATAACCGCGCTCGATTACCTGCTGTTGAAGCGGCATGTACTGGGAACATACAATATATACTCGAAATAGAAAAGCAAAAAACAGAAAAGCGTTGCACGGGCAGCCTGACCGCGCAACGCTTTTTCACTTTTTTATTTGCTGTCCTTAAGCGCGACGATACTGTTGAAAACGCTTGTATCAACACTGTCGCGGCAGAAATAGCCCTTGCGCACGAACTGGAACTTTTCGCCCGGCGCGGCATCCAGCAGCGAGCGTTCGATCTTCACGCCGTGAAGTGCGCGCTTGGAATCCGGATCGAGATATTCGCCGTAATGCGCGGGTTCGACGGAGTTCATGTCCGGTTCGGTGAACAGCCTGCCGTACATCATGACATCGGTCTCGGCGCATTCGCTTGCCGAAAGCCAGTGGATCGTACCCTTGACCTTTCTGCCGTCGGCGGGCATACCGTTGCCGGTTTCAAGATCTGCTTTGCAGCGCACCTCGGTTATGTTTCCGTCCGCATCCGTGAGAATCTCGTCCACGCGGACAATGTATGCACCCATAAGCCGGACTTCCCCGCCCGGCTTCATGCGGAAGAACTTGGGAGGCGGATCGAGCGCGATATCCTCGCGTTCCACGAACAGCTCCCGCGTGAAGGGAAGCTTGCGCCTGCCGGCTTCCTCGCTGCCGGGGTTGTTCGGGAGCTCGAAATACTCGGTTTTCCCCTCCGGATAGTTGGCGACGGTGACCTTTACGGGATCGAACACGGCGACACGGCGCATGGCGCGGCTGTTAAGATCTTCGCGCACGCAATGCTCGAGCAGAGCGATATCCACAAGTGAATTGTTCTTTGCCACGCCGACACGCTCGATAAAATCAAGCACGGCGGCAGGGGTATAGCCCCTGCGGCGCATACCGCAAAGCGTGGGCATACGGGGGTCGTTCCAGCCGTCCACCTGACCGGATTCCACAAGCGAGCGCAGGAAACGCTTGCTCATGACGGTATTTGTGATATTCAGACGTGCAAATTCGATCTGGCGCGGCTTGGAGGGAACATCGACGTGCTCGATAACCCAATTGTAAAGCGGGCGGTGATCCTCATATTCAAGCGAGCAGAGCGAATGCGTGATCCCTTCGAGCGCATCCTGAATCGGATGTGCAAAATCGTACATCGGGAAAATGCACCACTTTTTGCCCTGACGGTGGTGATCGATATATCTGATACGGTAAAGTACAGGATCACGCATATTGAAGTTGCCGGAGGCAAGATCGATCTTCGCGCGGAGCGTGTACTTTCCTTCCGGAAATTCACCCGCACGCATACGGCGGAACAGGTCGAGATTTTCCTCTATCGGACGATCCCTCCACGGCGAAACGGCAGGGTGGGTAAGGTCGCCGCGGTATTCGGAAAACTGCTCGGGCGTGAGCTCGCAGACATAAGCATCGCCGCGCTTTATCAGCCCTTCGGCAAGCTCGTAGGTCTTTTCGAAATAATCCGAGCCGTAAAAGAATCTGTCGCCCCAGTCGAATCCGAGCCAGTGGATATCCTCCTTGATGGCATCCACAAATTCGGTATCCTCCTTTGCGGGGTTCGTATCATCCATGCGCAGGTTGCACAGACCCCCGTAACGGACGGCTGTCGAAAAATCGATAACAAGCGCCTTGCAGTGACCGATATGCAGATATCCGTTCGGTTCCGGCGGGAATCGTGTATGTATCTTCATTCCGGGGTTGGCGGCGATATCCGCATCAATGGCATCGAAAATAAAATTGCCGTTTTCCATTATAGCTTACCTCATCATATCGTTGATTCTGTTTATGACCGTTTCCCTGCCGAGTATGCTCATCACCTCGAAAAGATCCGGAGAATTGAGCCGCCCCGTCACGGCGACGCGAATGAACATACTCACATCCGCGACGCTGCCCTTATATGCGCCGGGGTTGGCTTTGTATTCCTTCATATCCGGGCAGAAGCCGTGGCGCGCCGCGACATCCTTTACCGCCGCGAACCATTCGGAATTATCCGCACATTCGGTATAATGCTTTGCATAATCGGCAAGCACTTCATTCACCACGTTCCTTTCAAAGCCCTCGGGGATCGCATCCTCGCGGGTGAAAAGTGTATCGTAGAAGAAGGAAACATAGTGCTTCACGCCGCTCCACAGCGTGATATCCTTGCGCGGCTTTTTGCCGCCTCTGCCGACACCGAGTATCCGCACCGCCTTTTCGCGGTTTCCGGAAAGAACGGCGGCAAATTCCGGATCGAATTCCTTTGCCCAGGCAAGAGTGTTTTCGTATACCTCATCCGCCGTCAAGCGCGAGATAACGTTTTTGGAAATGTCGTTCAGCTTGTCCAGATCGAAAAGCGAACCGGATATCGGCATTTTTTTGGTGGTGAAGCTGAACTTTTCGATCGGCAGATCGGGGTTGGCGATCCGCCATTCCTCGAAATTGGAATTGAGCAGAGTAAGAAGATATTCTCGCAGGGCGGGTGTCGGATAGCCTTCGGAATAATAAAACGTGAGCGCGGCTTCCGGATCCTTGCGCTTGCTGATCTTGCGCTTGTTGCCGTTATCCAGCTTTAACACCTGTGCGGTGTGGCAATACTTCGGCAGCTTGAAGCCCAGCGCGGCAAAAAGCTGAATATGGAACGGAAGCGTGGAAAGCCAGCTTTCATCCCGAACCACATGGGTGGTGCCCATAAGATGATCGTCCACCGCGTGGGCGAAATGGTAGGTAGGTATGCCGTCGGATTTCAGGATGACATGGTCGATATCGTTTTCGGTGATGTCGATCGTGCCCTTGATCATATCGTTGAACTTGAATTTGTGCGAGGAATCGCCCTCCGAACGGTAGCGGAGCACGAATGCCTTGCCGTTGGCAATCTCGGCTTCCACCTTTTCGAGCGGGGCATCGCGCCAGACTGCAAATTCGCCGTAATAACCGGGTGTTAGCTTTGCTTCCTCCTGCCGCGCGCGGATATCCTCCAGCTCCTGTTCGGAGCAGAAGCAGGGGTATGCCTTGCCCTCCCGCACGAGCTGCTTGGCATAGGTGCCGTATATTTCGGCGCGTTCGCTCTGACGGTAGGGGCCGTAATCGCCTTTATCGCCGCCGCTGACGGCGCCCTCGTCAAACTGCATACCGAGCTTGGAAAGTGTGTCGATTATAAGCTCCACACCGTTTTCAACGGTGCGCTTGGCATCCGTATCCTCGATACGCAGAAAAAACACGCCGCCGGATGTATGCGCAAGCCTTTCATCGGCAAAAGCGCCGTAAAGGTTGCCGATATGCATAAATCCCGTGGGGCTGGGTGCGAACCGGGTGACCTTTGCCCCTTCGGGAAGCACGCGTGCGGGGTAGCGCGCCTCGATATCGGCAGGCAGTGTTTTTATATGCGGAAACAGAAGCTCTGCTAGACGGTTGTTGTCCATAACTCCTCCGTAAAGGTTTCAAATAATATAATATTATATCCGCGTGCGGCGGATTTGTCAATAGCGATGCCGCTCTGTTTTTGTTGACACGGACACCCTCGGTGTGATATAATCCGAACACGGATATAAGGCATAGCAATGTGAGGTGTTACAATGAAATACTATCTTATGCCGGATAATGAAGTCTGCCGTGAGGTCGGCTCGCAAAGAGAAGGGCTTTCCTCTGCGGAGGCGGAATCAAGGCTCGCAAAGAACGGTCCAAACCGCCTTGCCGAAGCCGAAAAGACCCCGCTTTGGAAGCGGTTTTTGATGCAGTTCACCGACCCGATGATAATCGTCCTGCTTGCCGCGGCGCTTATCAGCCTTGTCACCTCCGCGGTCGCGGGGGAATCCATCGCCGATGTTTTCATTATACTTTTTGTCGTTCTGCTCAACGCCTTTCTCGGCGTAATGCAGGAAAGCAAGGCGGAAAAGGCGATCGACGCTCTTAAAGAAATGACAAAATCGAAATGCAAAGTCCTGCGCGACGGCGCGGTATGCATTATCGAAAGCGACGGGCTCGTCATCGGTGATATCATAATGCTTGAAGCGGGCGACTCCGTCCCGGCGGATGCCCGTCTGCTTGAAGCGGCTTCGCTCAAATGCGAGGAATCGGCGCTCACGGGTGAATCCGTTCCGGCGGAAAAGCACGCGCGCGTTATCGAAAGCGAAACCGGCGAGATCCCGCTGGGAGATCGGTACAACATGGTCTATACCGGTACGAACGTGGTTTACGGACGCGGCGTGGCCGTTGTCACCGCAACGGGAATGAACACCGAAATGGGCCGTATCGCCAAAGCGATAACCGATGCCGCCGACGAAAAAACTCCGCTGCAGCGCAAGCTTTCACAGCTCAGCAAGGTGCTCACGTTTGCGGTTTTGGCAATATGCGTTATCGTATTCGCCGTCGACCTGATCACGGCACCGGAGATAAACGGAAGAACGCTTATAGATACCTTCATGGTCGCAGTGTCGCTTGCCGTCGCCGCGATCCCGGAAGGGCTTGCCGCCGTTGTAACGATC
>USHI01000064.1 GCA_900554405.1 uncultured Eubacteriales bacterium
TCGTCTCGGCGCGGAATGCCTGATGATATCCGCTGTCGGAAGCGACGAAAACGGTGCCGAAGCGCTCGCGCTCGCACGCGAAAACGGTGTGAATACCGAATATGTCGCCGTCGACCGCCGGTATCCGACCGGCGTATGCAATGTCACGCTCACAAACGGGCTTCCGCAGTACGAGCTTGTAAAGGGCGTCGCATATGACCATATCCCGCCCACCGCTCCGCGCGGTAATTTCGATGCGCTTTATATGGGCACCTTGGCAATGCGCGGCGCCGATTCGCGCCGTGCCTTCCGCTTCCTGGCAAAAAATGCTTCCTATGGCGAGGTGCTTTTCGACATGAACCTCCGCGGCAGCTTTTACACGCGCGATCTTGTCACGGAGCTCCTGCACGAAACGACAATACTCAAAATCTCCTCCGAGGAGATGGGCTTCTTCGGATACCGCGATCCGGTTCGCCAGTGCATGGATATTTCCGAAAAATACCCGAACCTGAAATATATTCTGGTTACGCTCGGCGCGGACGGCGCATTTGTTTACGATTGTACCGATACCGCCAGGCGCGTGCTTTTTTCCGAAAAGCCGCAAAGCAAGCCGGTTTCCACCGTCGGCGCGGGCGACAGCTTTGCCGCCTGCTTCCTTGTGAATCTGCTTGCGGGGAAGGATATCGGAATCTGCCTCGACCGTGCCGTTATGCTTTCCGATTATGTCGTGACACAGCTCGGAGCCGTGCCGGATTACGATCCCGCCCTCTTTTCCGGCGATTAAAGTTCGACAAAATGCCCGCACATCCCGCCGCGCCAGGCAAAGGATTGTACGGAACGGAGAAAAAAGCCGCCGTTGCTTGACAGTAACGGCGGTTTGTGCTATTATTGCGCTTTGTATTAGTTAAAAAGAGGTGGTATATACGGAAACTCTGCTTTCGCTCGGGATCGCCATGGCGGCGGGCCTGCTCGTTTCCCGTTTTGTCAAATTATTCAAGCTGCCGGCTGTAACCGGATATCTTATCGCGGGTATCCTCGTCGGTCCCTATTGTCTCGGTCTGCTCGGGATCGAGGGGCTGGGCTTTACTTCCGCTCAAAGCGTAAAATCAAACGAGATAATATGTGATGTCGCGCTCGGATTCATCGCCTTTGCCATCGGCAACGAATTCCGCCTTTCTCAGGTAAAAAGCATCGGGAAGCAGGCGGCTATCATCGGCGTTTTCCAGGCGCTTGTCGCAACTCTTTTTGTGGATGTGGCACTTATCGCGATCCATTTCGCCGCGCCGGATAAGCTTTCCGTTGCCGCTGCAATAACGCTCGGCGCAATTGCCACGGCGACAGCCCCCGCCGCAACGCTCATGGTCGTTCGGCAGTACAAGGCAAAGGGCAAGCTCACGGATCTTCTTCTGCCTATCGTTGCGCTGGACGATGCCATCGGGCTGGTGGTGTTTGCCGTATCCTTCGGCATTGCAAAGGCGTTGCAAAGCGGCACCGTCAGCGTGGTATCCGTGCTTGTGGAGCCGATGGCGGAGGTCATATGCTCGCTTCTTCTCGGCACTGTCCTGGGTGTTCTCTTCTCCGCGGCGGAAAAGTATTTCAAATCCAACAGCAAGCGGCTCACGCTTTCGGTCACCTTCGTTATAATAACCGTTGCGCTTTCGATGTTCGAATTCAATATCGGCGGCGTAAAGGTCGGATTCTCTTCGCTGCTTGTCTGCATGATGCTGGGCACTGTGTTCTGCAACCTCTGCGATTTCTCCGCGGAGATCATGGCAAAGACGGATAAATGGACCGCTCCGCTCTTCCTGCTCTTCTTCGTGCTTTCCGGTGCGGAGCTGGAATTCAACGTTTTCGGCGATCTTACCGTCGTTATCATCGGAATAGTATATATACTCACCCGTGCAGCCGGCAAATACCTCGGTGCCGGATGGAGCGCAAAAGCCGTCAAGTGCGAGCCGGACATCGTCAAAAACCTCGGTCTGACGCTGTTCCCGCAGGCGGGTGTCGCGCTCGGGATGTCCGTCACCGTGCAGGAGCTTGGCGATTGCGGCACACTTATCCGCAATATAACTCTTTTTGCCGTTCTGATATACGAGCTTGTCGGCCCGATGATCACCAAAACGGCACTTATCCGCTCCGGCGATATCATTCCGAAGACGGTCACGAATATCGGCGATTTCGACGACGAATAAGCAAAAAAACACCCTCAAAAGAGGCTTCATGAGAAAGAAGGCGGCGCAAGATCCGTGCTTCTTTCTTTTTTTGCTGTCCGGAAAAATCCATCATGGTTATGGACAGGTGTTATTTATTCGCGAATAACCGCGCTTTGGCAGGGAAATAATACCCGTAAATGGAGGATGCAGAAAATGGAACAGGATACGATAAAGCTGCTTCGGGAATGCGATTCCGGGGTGAAAATGGGCGTGGATTCGATAAACGACGTGCTCCAAAGCACGCGTTCGCCGGAGCTGAAAAAGCTTCTCACTGATTGCCGAAATCAGCACGAAATACTCGGAGATGAGATAAGCCGTAAGCTTTGCTCCGCGTGCGAGCCGGGCAAGCAGACGCCCGCCTGCGCAAAAGGGCTTGCGTGGATAAAGACAAACGTAAAGCTTGCCGTGAACGAAAGCGATTCGACGGTAGCCGACCTTATCACGGACGGCTGCAATATGGGTGTAAAGAGCCTGCACCGGTATTTGAACCGGTATTCGAATGCCGATGCCGATTCAAAAGGGCTTGCCCATCGGCTTATAGGGCTGGAGGATGCTCTCGCAAAGGAGCTTCGCACTTACCTGTAAAACAAAAAACGGAGCGCGCCGCTCCGTTTTTCTGTTGTCGGATCCGTGTGTATCACTCGAATACAAAGCTGTCGAGCATTATGCCGAAATCGGCATTTACGGCTTCGTAATACTTTTCCGGCGCGCCGAGCGTTACAATGTATACGCTCCCGTTGCGGCAGCATACAACCTGCTCGAATTCGAACCTGCCGTCGTCCTTGCTGAGAAAATACTTGATTTTGAGTGCGACTGTCCCGCCGAGCTTTATCTCCTTATCGTCGATCTTTTCGTAGCCGGAATATGCCTTTTGAATGTCCTTTTCGTAGCCGTTCCAATAATCGCGCGCCCCTTGGGAGGAATCCGCGAGGTTGAATGTAAGCACGCTCATTGTGGCGTATTCGTATATGCCGCTTGCGGAGGAGCAGTTGTATTTGAGCATGACGACGCCGGTATTTTCGGCGACTTCCCATTTTTCGGGGTAAAAGAAGCTGTAATTGACGGCTTCGTTCCCGGCGGCGCGGCCGGCGGTCTTCTGCCCGTCGGGCGCCTCCGATTCGCTTTCGCTGCAGGCAAAAAGCGCGAAAATACAAATGAGGGCAAGCGCTGCCGTTAAAAATCTTTTCATTACGAATCTCCGTTTCTGCGGCTCACTCCCACAGGGTAATCATTGCCGTTGCTGTAATAATAAAGCGTTCCGGGCGAACCGGTGTAATCGAATTCGATCCTTGTGTAACCTTCGCTGTCCGCTTCGGGTACACGGCTTTTGTCCGGTATGGCGATAACGGTTATATAAAGCCCGTTTTCGACAACGCGGTATTCTATATGGCTGACAAAAAAGCCGGGTTCGTTCGATTTGAATCTGCCGCTGAAATGCCCGTTGTACATATTGGCATCCTCGATATCGACATCCGAAAAATCCAGCTTTTTTTCATTGCCCATGAAGGCGCTGTAAAAGCCGAATGCGACCGCCGCAGCAAGCGCAAGCGCGACAATGATGAGTATCGTCTTTTGCATCGAATGCCCCTCCCGTGCCGGATATTTTGTTTATTATAACCCATCCGGCGGAAAAACGCAATACCCGTTTTTCATAAAATGTGCTTTATTTTCGGGCACTTCCGTGCTATAATATAAAGCAATGCTTTTTACGGAAAAGGACAAATATATGACAAACGAATTGCTTATCGCCGCCTCGCTTCTGCTGACATATTCCGCAGTAGTGCTGTTTTACCGCTTCTTCGGCAACGCGGGGCTTTATTGCTGGCTGGTCTTTGCGACGGTTGCCGCGAATATCGAGGTATGTATTCTGGTTTCGGCGTTCGGAATGGAACAGACACTCGGCAACGTGCTTTTTGCAAGCACGTTTCTTGTGACGGATATCCTGAGCGAAACTTCCGGCAAGCGCGCGGCAAACCGCGCAGTGCTGCTCGGCATGACGGCATCCGTGATATTCGCCGTGCTTGCTTATTCCTGGACATTGTATGTCCCTGCGCAGGGCGATACGGTGCACGCATCCGTCGTCGCCGTGTTTTCCAACACGCCGCGCATCGTTACGGCGAGCCTCACCGTTTATGCCGCCGTGCAGGCTTTCGACGTTTTTGCTTATCACTTTATTTGGAATAAAACGGCAAAGCTCACCGGGAGCTCCGAAAAGCTGCTCTGGCTGCGCAACAACCTTGCGACAATGCTTTCGCAGCTTCTGAACACGGTGCTGTATACTCTTGCCGCGTTTGCCGGCGTATACCCGCGCGAAACGCTTATCGAGATCATGATATCCACCTATGTGATATACTTTATCGCCGCACTGCTGGATACGCCAGCCGTTTATATTGCTCGGCGGCTTCACAAAAAGGGCGCGGTAAAGAACGTGCAGGCATAAATTATAGGGATATTTCGGCGCAGTATCTTTCATTCCGCACCGGAATGTGGTAAAATATATTATTAAAACGCATATTGGAAGCAAAGGGTATGAGAATATGGGAAATTTCAGGCTCGTTTCGGATTTTTCGCCTACGGGCGATCAGCCCGAAGCGATCGCATCGCTTGTAAACGGCATCAAAAACGGGCTGCACGATCAGACCCTGATCGGCGTGACGGGCTCCGGCAAGACCTTCACCATGGCAAACGTCATTGCCGCCGCGGGGCGCCCCGCAATAATACTCGAACCCAACAAAACGCTTGCCGCGCAGGTTTGCAGCGAAATGAAGGCGCTCTTCCCCGAAAACGCGGTGGAATTCTTTGTGTCTTATTACGATTACTACCAGCCGGAGGCTTATGTTCCCGGCAAGGATATTTATATCGAAAAGGATGCGGCGATCAATTCGGAAATAGATAAGCTGCGCCATTCGGCGACAAGCGCTCTTATTGAACGTCGGGATGTAATCATCGTCGCTTCGGTTTCCTGCATTTATTCGCTGGGCGATCCGGAGGAATACCGTCAGCAGGTCATATCGCTCCGCCGCGGTGCGACTTACCCGCGTGACGATATAATCAGGCGGCTTGTCGCCATGCAATACGCAAGAAGCGATATGGGCTTCGAGCGAAATAATTTCCGCGTGCGCGGGGATGTTCTGGAAATATTCCCCTCCAATACCGATACGGATGCCGTGCGCGTGGAGCTTTTCGGTGATGAAATAGAGCGCATAAGCATTATAAATACCGTCACGGGGGAGGCTGTCGCCGATCTTACCCACGCCGCAATATTCCCCGCCTCGCACTATGTCACCGGCGAGGAAAAGCGCAAAAAGGCGCTGGACGAGATCATTGCCGAGCTGGATGAAAGAATTGCCTTTTTCGAATCCGAAAACAAACTTATAGAGGCGCAGCGCATACGAGAACGCACCATGTTCGATGTCGAGCAGATACGCGAGATCGGCTTCTGCTCCGGGATCGAAAACTATTCCCGCGTGCTTTCCGGGCGAAAGCCGGGCAGCGCGCCTTATACCCTGCTGGATTTCTTCCCGCGGGATTATATACTTTTCGCCGACGAAAGCCATGTCATGCTGCCGCAGATACGCGGTATGTCCCATGGGGACAGGATGCGCAAAAAGAACCTTGTGGATTACGGCTTCCGCCTGCCCTCCGCATATGACAACCGCCCTCTCACCTTCGATGAATTCAACGAAAAGCGCGGCACTACGGTATATGTCAGCGCGACACCGAAGGAATACGAAAAGGGCATTTCGCAGAATATAGTCGAGCAGATCATCCGCCCGACGGGGCTGCTCGATCCGGAGGTGGAGGTGCGCCCGACAAAGGGGCAGATCGACGATCTTGCCGGCGAAATACGTCTGCGCACCGAAAGGCACGAAAGAGTGCTTGTCACAACGCTCACAAAAAAGATGGCGGAGGATCTTACCGAATTTTTCGAGCTTTCGGGGATCCGCTGCCGCTATATGCATTACGATATAGACACCATCGAACGCATGGATATTCTGCGCGGGCTTCGCGCCGGGGAATTTGATGTGCTTGTCGGCATAAACCTGCTCCGCGAAGGGCTCGACCTTCCGGAGGTATCGCTCGTGGCGATACTGGATGCCGATAAGGAGGGCTTCCTCCGCAGCGAAATATCGCTTGTCCAGACAATCGGCAGAGCGGCAAGAAATTCGAGCGGAAAGGTCATTATGTATGCCGACGGAATGACGGGCTCCATGGAACGCGCAATAAACGAAACACGCCGCCGCCGCGGGATACAGCAGGCATATAACGAAAAACACGGCATCACGCCAAAGACAATAGTCAAGGAAATACGTGCGCCGCTTGAGATCACCGTCAAAAAGGATGGCGGCAAGGGCGAACAAGAGCTTACTCCGGAGGCAAAGAAGAAGCTTATCGACCGCCTGACTGCGGAAATGAAGCGCGCCGCAAAGGATCTCGATTTCGAAACGGCTGCGGCGCTGCGCGACAGGATACGCAGATTGATGTAGTTTTATTTAAGGGAACGGAGTTATTATGGCAGGAGAAATCAAGGTAAAGGGCGCAAGAGTCCACAACCTGAAAAATATATCGGTCACCATCCCGCGGGACAAGCTGGTGGTGTTTACGGGGCTTTCCGGTTCCGGCAAATCCTCGCTTGCCTTCGATACGCTTTATGCCGAGGGGCACAGAAGGTTTGTCGAATCGCTTTCCTCATACGCAAGAATGTTTCTGGGGCAGCTGGATAAACCGGATGTGGATATGATCGAGGGGCTTTCACCGGCGATATCCATCGACCAGAAAACTACTTCGCGCAATCCGCGCTCCACTGTCGGCACGGCGACGGAGATATACGATTACCTCCGCCTGCTTTATGCCCGGATAGGCAAGACGATTTCGCCTGTGTCGGGGATGGAAGTGAAAAAGCATCAGGTGAAAGACATCGTGAAGGAGGTTCTGGCATATCCGG
>USHI01000065.1 GCA_900554405.1 uncultured Eubacteriales bacterium
TTTACATAAATGTCAAGCTGATAAATATGCGCGGTAGACTCCGGAATGGTTGCAATTGCAATTGGCATGATCGCAACTAATGCCTCGATGGAGAACTTTGGCAAAGAGAATGCCGGAAGCGCAAAGATGGAGCCGTCTCCGAGTTTCCATACCGAAGCTTCCAATGCCGATGCAGGAACCTGACGGAACAAATTGACATCGGCTGCGAAATAAAGAACTGCCGCGACCGCGCAGCCGGTGAGCGCACCCAGAAGCAGCGGCAACTGACCGAGAAGTCCTTTCAGATAGCGGGAGTAAATCACCGTAGAAAGTAAAGTTACCAAGGAAACCACGATCCACCAGCCCTGCTCGGCGGAATGAGCGGTTGCGCCCTCCGCTAACTGCGGAATGGCATCGCCCAAAGCGTTGCCGGCGAGGGTCAGTCCGATAATCATTGCAACCGAACCGGTAATGCTGGCAGGAAGGAGCTTTTCAACCGCCTTGGAGCCTGCATACTTGACAATCAAACCGGCTGCAATCGAAACAAATCCCGACATAATAATGCCGAACTGTGCCTCTCGAATCGCAATCTGCGGCAGAATGCCGTCTGTCATGGCATATCCCTTCGCGGCGCACCGGCGTGATCCCGCTTTCCTTTTTGCCGCGCGCTATACGTTCGCGCCCGCCGGCAACAAAGCAGACCTTGAATTCAAGCCCCTTGGATTTATGCACGGTAGCGATGGTAACGCAATCCGAATCGCCGGTGCCTGCGGCGGATTTCGTTTTTTTGTCCGGAGAGAATATCCTGCGCAGATAAACGGTAAATCCGCCAAGCCCCTTATACGATGTCCCGTCCGAGGCGACAGCGTAAGAATAAAGCCGCATCAGGTTGCGCGTTCCTCCGGTGGCGGCGCAAATACGGTAAAGCCCGGAGGAAATAAAGAACCCCTGCAGGAATTCCGAAGCGCTCCTGCCCGCGCTTTCGAACCGCCACTCGCACACGCGCTTTACAAAAGCACGGCATTTCGCACAAAGGCTCCGGATCCCGGCGGATTTCGACTTCACACGGAAGCGAGCACCGTGTTGCCGTTTATTTATTGCGGGAATTGTACACGCGTTAACCGAACCCCAGAGCGTGCGCCCCTTCTGCCCGAGGCGGATACGGTATAGCTCGTCCGAATCGAAATTGCAGATCGGGCTTCGCATCAGCGCGCAAAGCGAAATGTCGTCCGTCGGGTCGTCTATCGCACAGAGCGCGGAATAGGCAAGCAGCATTTCGGGATTGCCGACAAAGCTTTCGTCCGATTCGCTTTTATAAGGTATTCCGTGGCGTGCAAACGCCTTTTCCAGTTCGGCGGTACGGCCGTGCGTTACCGAAAACAGAACGGCAAAATCCGAATAAGTAAAGCGGCTCCCGTCGCCGGAGCAATCCTCCGCCATAAGCCTTTCGATCTCGCAAGCAATATATTCCGCTTCCGCGCGATTGGCAAGCACACGCGGGTTTTCGCCCTCCTCCGGGTATTCGGGCTCCTCCGCCGCCGCGACAACCACCGGGTACATTCTTCCCCCGGCGCTTTTGCGGAAGATAAGCTTATCCGCGAACTCCGAAGCATAGGGCGTATCTGCCGTCAGCCTTTCGAACATATGGTTTACATAATCTATAATTGGCTTATCGCACCGAAAGTTTTCGTTCAGAAGAACGCAGGCATTTCCTCCGCGGTATTGCCGCAGGTCGGCGCCGGGTGCAGCGCTTTTGTATTTATTTCTGTAACCCAGAAATATATCCGGATATGCGTTGCGGAAGCGGTAAATGCTCTGCTTGACATCGCCGACCATAAACCTGCTTCCGCCGCCGGAAAGCAGCGTGAAAATGCGGTCCTGCATCGGGTTGACATCCTGATATTCATCTATGAGTATTTCCTTGAAGCGTGTGCGGAGATAAAGGCAAAGCTCGGTGGGAACTCGTTCGCCGCAATCGTTTCGCGTTTCCAGCAGGCGCAGCGCCATACGTTCGCAGCCCGAAAAATCTATCCGGCAGCGGCGCTTCTTTTCGGCTTCGTACGTTTCGGAAAGCTTTTTTATAAAATCCGACACCGCTCGCACAACAGCGGCGCATTCGCGCGTTTTTTCGGCAACGAACGCTTCGGGTCCGAAGTTCATTGCCGCGACGGAATTATTCAGCGCCTTGAATATCCTGCCCTTTTCGTCTGCAAGCTCTTCGGCACGTTCGGTATATTCCTGCGGCAGATCCTTTTTTCTGAACGTTATTTTCGAAACGAACCTCTTGCCCGCGAGGTTTACATAATCGCAGCAAAGGCATTCCTTTACCGCTTCGTCGAATTCAGAAGCAATATCGCCCGCATTTTTTGTGAGCGTGTCGATATTCAGCCCGGCGACATCCGAAAACCATTTATACATCCGTTCCCGAAGGGAATCCAAATCCGCTTCGAACGCACGCCGCAGCCGCGCGGCGGCGGGAACCGCAAAAGCCCCGCTTTTTTCGATGGTTTCGGCATCCCTTTCATAATTCCGCGCACATTCGAGCAGCAGCCCGAAAGGATCGTCCAGCGCCGAAAGATGATAATAAAGCGAAAGCATTTCCCCCGCAAGGCGCTTGTCATCCTTTCTGGCGGAAAAATTATCCGCAAGCAGCGCAAAGCCTTTGTCGCCGGAAGCATACCCGCGTGCGATAAGCTCGTTTGCGATATCCGAGAGCATTTCGGCGGATTCGACCTCATCCAGTATCGTGGCGTGCGGCGGCAGACCGAGCAGTGCAAAGTTTTCCTTGACAAGCTCGTAGCAATACGCCGATATAGTGCAGATATTCGCCTCCGGAACGCGCGTTATCTGGTTTCGGATATGCATATCCGAAGGGTTCAGCGCCGAAAGCCGTGAAAGCTTTTTATAAAGCTTGCTTTTCATATCCGCTGCGGCGGAGCGCATGAAGGTGACAACAAGGTAATCGTTTATATCGTTGCCCTCCGCGATCTTGCGGACAAGCCGTTCGGTAAGCACGGTCGTCTTGCCGCTGCCCGCACCGGCGCTCACGATAACATCGCAGTTTTCGATATCCCGCGCAAGTCGCTGCGCTTCGGTAAGCTCATTCTTCATCGCCGGCATATTCATCGGATTCACCCCCGTTCCCGACGCCGAAGCTGCTTTTGCGGCAGACCGGCTTCATAATACAGTATTTGCACGGGCTTTCCTTTGCCCCCGTGCAGGGCGCAATATCCGTTTTACCGTCGAGTATCCTGTTGCCCACATCGACAACATATTCGCCGACCGTTTTGCGGACGGATTCGAATCCTTCCTCGGAAAGAACGTATTTTTCGTAGCTTTTATGTATTCCGCTCTTCGTGAGCTTTATGGGAAGAAATACGCGACTGCCCATCGCGTCGATAATGTCCGTATTGTCGAGCACGAGCCCGCGGCGCGGGTATTCCGGTGCTTCCGGATCCCTTTCCTTTGCGTTAATGTCGCGTTCCGCTTCGGCAACGGAAACATATACCGCCGCCGCGGGGATCGTTCCGTTTGAATCGCAATAGGCAAAGAGATAATGCAGCATCTGCGTGTCGAAGCCCTCGCCGACCCTGTTCGGGTCAAGCGATTTATCGTATGTCTTGTAATCGACCACGCGCGCATATTTTCTGCCGTCCGGCGCCGTATAAATATCGACCCTGTCGATACTGCCGGTAAGGAACACGCTTCCCTTTTCGCATTTGAACCTTATCGCATTCGTATCCGGATCGCGCAGACCGATACGGTATTCGAATCCGCTCGGCACAAAACTGCCTTTTGAAAGCTCGACGCAGATCTCCTTCGCGGCGCGGCGAACGGTATCGTCCGCAAGGCGGAAGGTGTTCATGAACTGCTTATCGGCTGCCGCCTCCTTGCCGAGAAAGCTTTGGAAATAGTCCTCGGAAAGCTTGTTCATGCGCGAGTCAAGCTCGGCATCCGTTGGGGCGATAAACCGCCCGTTTTGCACGCAGCCGCGAACGGTATCGCAAAGCATTTTGTGGACATATTGCCCTATGTTTGCGCCTTCCCAACGGTTTTCCTTTTTTTCCTTCAACAAAAGCAGCTTTTCCCCGAAATAGGAAAAAGGGCAGCCGATATACTTTTCGAAAGAGGTTGGCGAAAGCGTGACTCTGTCGGCACGGAATATTATACGCGAACGCGGATCGTAAGCCGAAGGCGCACTGTCATAAAACAGCACTCCGCGCTGTACAAGCGCTCTGCCGATAAGCTCTCTTTGCACGCCGCGGCGCATAAGCGGGTACATAGCGGCGACCGATTGCGCTGTCGAAACAAGGGCGCTGCCGTTTTCCTCGCATACATTCGGAAGCAAACGCCTTGCGGCATACCATGCGCCGCTCTTGCGCAGCTCCTCGCCGCCGATATCGCTTTCCGGCGAAATGAGCACAAGCGACTGCGTGGGCGCGGCAAACGCGGCATACACCAAAAACATATTGCTGTTGATTTCCTTTTCGGCACCGTCGGAAATGCAAAGCTCCGCGCTTTCGAGCAGGGATTCCTCGTATCTGTCGAAAAATTCGTTCTTCTGCGGCAGCGCGGGGAATTCCCCGTCGCACATACCCAGCACGATCACCAGCTTTTTATTACCCGCACGCATAAGCGAGGCGGAGCCGAAGGTGACCGCATCGTTCACGGCGGGAATAGCGCCGCCCGGGCAGCGCCCGCACATAAGCTTTATCAACCCGGAAACGCGTGCGGGAGTAACTTTATATGTACCGCAAAGCGAGTAAAGATCGTCAATTATGCCGATAACAAGCTTCCAAAGCTGTATTTCACGGTCGGCTTCCTCCCGCCGCCCGTGCTTAAGCAGCCTTTGTGCCCGCCGGCGAAGTGTTTCGTCGCAGCCGTATTTTATCAGGAACCCGTATATGAATTCGGCGTAATGCGCGGCAGTATCCTCGCCATGCCCCAGCCCCTCATAAAGCTCGGAAAGCATGGGGGAAAGCTTTCTTTTGGCGCGGTTTACGGTTTTGAGCTGCCTTTCCGCGCGCTCCGAAAGCCCGTTTTCGTTATATCCCTCCGGGTCGAGCTGCCAGTCCGTATCGGATATCCAGGTCTTTCCGCGGAGCTTCCAGGCATCCGCATAGGAAATGAGCGCATCGCATTCGACGGTGGTAAGCCGTGCGAATCCGCTTTTCAGCACCTTTTTGACACTCGCGAGTGAAAAGCCGTCCGAAACGGCATCGATACACCCGGTGATAAAGGATATAAGCGGCTTTGATTCCGTATCCTCCTTTGCGGAAATATACACGGGAATACCGTCGCGCCGGAACGCGGCGGCAACAAGCCCGCGGTATTTATCGGGATCACCGGCAAGCAGCGCGATATCGCGGTAGCGCCCGCCCGCGCGGACATAGGCGGATATCACCGCTGCTGCTGCATCGACCTCGCCGAAACGGTCGGCGGCGGTTATAAAGCGCACGCTTCCGTCCGCACCAAGGTATTCCGAAGCGCCGTCCGCCCAAAGCGAGCGTTCCAGCGCCGCAAGGCAGTTGCCCGAAAACCTTCGCACATCCGGAAGATATATATCCTCGCATTCATGCGGGGAAAAGCTTTTGATTATTTCGGCGCATTTTGCATTTTCGGCAAAAAACGGGCGCCGCAGGGGTGTATCCTTCTCGCACGCGAAGGTGATAAACAGCTCTGCACACTGCGCTGCAAGCTCCTTTATCACCGCATATTCCTGCGCGGTAAAGGTATAATAGCTATCGATAAACACATATGAACCGCGGAAAAAGGGTTTGGAGTGCAGCTCCTCGGCAAGCCGAGTGAGCCCGTCGCGCGGGTCCGCCCCGGTTTCGGCGAGCTTTTCCTCATACTGCGAATAAAGCAGAGCGATATCCGAAAGCTTGCGTTTCACACGGGATTCCTCCCGCGGGATCAGTGCGCAAGCCCCGCGCAGCTCCTTTGTGCCGATCATGCGCGCCTTCAGGCGGGAAAACAGCGTGTAAAGCGAATCGGCAAATTCCTCCTCGCCGCAAACCGGGGCATATTCGGAAAGGCTTTCGCGGGATGCCGCAGAGATCAGCGAAAGCAGCGCGGCTCTTCCGCTTTCCCGAACCGTCTGCGCGGTAAGCCCGCCGTATTCGCGTGCGACACGGTTGGGCAGGCGCTCGAAGTTCAGTACCTCGCAATACATATTGCATTCATCGCCGAAGCGTTCGCAAAGCAGCGATTCACGCTCGACAGACTGCTGTTCGGGCACGATAAGAAAGCAGCGCTTTCCGCTTTTGATCGCCTTCCCCAGATATTCCATTATAACCTCGGTCTTGCCGCTGCCGCAGGGACCGATAATACGCCGAAGCAATATCTTCACCACCCGAGAAGTTCAAGTAATCTGAAACGGAATCTGTAACCGGAGCTTGTAAACACGCGTGAGGAACGCCTGTCCACGCCGACAACGGTGCAATCCTCGCCCTTTGCCACGCCGGAGCAAAGCGGAGGAAAGAGTATGCACCACCAGTTTTGCCCGCCGCCGGTGCCCAGAACGACACGCAGCGAAAGATAGTTCCCCGCAGGGAGAGAAAAACCGTCGTAAACTCTTTCGGGATAATCCTCGTTGCCCAAAAGAACCTCGGCGGTATAGGGCGCACCAAGCTCGGAAAGGGTACGGTCGGCGACCGTTTTGATCCTGTCGAGCCCGGATGCAAGCAGCAATTCCGCCTCCTCGCGGCTTTCGGATTCTCCGAAAAGATCCGCGCATTCGGAAAGTATCGCATCACGGACAGAAAGCTTGACGGACTGATCGTATTCGCCGTCGCTTTCGGCAAGCACATGAAGCCGTATCACGCTTTCGTAAACACGCGCCTCCGTTCCCGGCAGGAACCTGTCGGCAACGGTCATAAGTAAAAAGCAGGAGCAGAAAAGTGCAAGGCATTTGATCTTCACGGTAAAAATTTCCTTTCGTTCGTTTGAGAAAATTCTTGCCGTAAAGCAGCGCCGTTATTCACATTGTGCGGCACTCGACCGAAAAATACCCTTCGGCGCGGAGCACCTTCGCCGCATTTGCGGCGGAAAGCTCGTTTTCGAAAACGCCGTATACGGCGGG
>USHI01000066.1 GCA_900554405.1 uncultured Eubacteriales bacterium
CGATCCTGCCGCAAATCGTGGAATCGTTCACAAGGTCGTATATCTTCGTGAATACCGTCGCGCTGGACTCCGCATCCGTCACGATGGAAAGGTAGGGGATATCGTCCTTGTCCTTGGCGACAATGCTTTTGCCCGCACCGACAAACAGCGAGGTGACAAAGTTCTTGTTCACAAGGAAGCCGTAACGGTCGTTGCAGGACATACCGTCCACGCCGTCGATATCCGAGGTCACCCCCGCCGCCATTTCGGCAAGCTTGTCAATCGTCCAATTGCCGCTTTCAACAAGATCGTACGGATTTTCAAGCCCGTTTTCGCGGATAATATCCTTGTTGAAAACCATCGTGTGAGTGCAGGCGAGCGAAAGCAGGCTGATATCGCCGGTGGCAAAGTAGGTTTTGTGCTTTATGGACATGCTTTTCACAGCGTTCTGATCCCAGCAGGGCTTTTTAAGATCGATGTACTCGAAATCCGAAAGCTCGTAAAACATATTTTCGATGGCGAGCGTGGCAGCCTGCGGGATATACGGCATGACAATGTCGTATGCGCCGGAGCCGGAAAGCGATTCGGCGCGTATAAGCTCGAGCATGGCATTTTCGGAGGTGGTGCGTATTTCCTCGATCTTTACGCCGAAGCGGTTTTCGACCGTCTCGTTGCGCTTGTTGATCTCGTTGTTGAGCAGTTCGGGCGAGGATTCCTGGGCGATTATTTCATTGGAACCGTAAAGCTGGAAAAAATCGCCGGGGACAAGGAATACAACGCTTCCGCCGTATTTTTTGTCCGGAAGCCCGTCAAAAAGCTCCGCTTTGTGTTCGGATTCGGCCTGCGAGCTGCCGAGATCCAGCTCTTCATCGCCCTTGCAGGCGGCGAAGGCAAATAGGGAAAGGCAGAGAACGAGCGACAGCGCTATCAAACGTTTCGTGTTATTCATGTTACCCTCTCGTTTCGGGCAGCCGGGCGTGCGGGCTCCGGTCTTATGCCCTCTACGGTATTATACAGTTTTCGGAGTAAAAAATCAAGTTCTTTAAGATATATTTTGACAAACCGCCGAAACTGTGGTAAAATACACCGCGGTAAAATCTGTTATGTTCGGAGTAACCATAATGTACGAAAAATCCCTCCCGGAGCTTTCGCTCGATTTCGTGCTGAAGCTCTTCGGTACGCTCGACGGCAATGTCGAAAACATAGAATCCGCTTTTTCCGTAAGCGTCGTCAGCCGCGACGGCTCTGTCCGTATCAGCGGCGAAAATCAGTCGGATGTGAACATGGCGGTGTCCTGCATACGCCAGCTCGAGCGGATCAGTCAGAAAACCGAAAGTATTGACGAAAACACCGTCAATTACGTTATATCCATGGTGCGTGAGGAAAAGGAAAGCGAGCTCGGCGCCATTTATAGCGATTGCATCTGCCTCACGAATCGCGGCAAGCCGATCAAGGCAAAGACAGTCGGCCAGCAGGAATATGTCGATTCCATATCAAAAAACACCATTGTGTTCGGTGTCGGTCCCGCCGGAACGGGCAAAACCTTCCTTGCCGTCGCAATGGCGGTAACGGCGCTCAAAGCCAAGCAGGTCAGCAGGATCGTTCTCACGCGCCCTGCGGTGGAAGCGGGCGAAAAGCTCGGCTTTCTTCCCGGTGATCTCCAAAATAAGATCGATCCCTACCTACGCCCGCTTTACGATGCATTGGGCGAAATGCTCGGCGCCGAAAGCTTCCGGGCTTACGGTGAAAAGGGCATTGTGGAGATAGTCCCGCTCGCATATATGCGCGGCAGAACGCTCGACGATGCGTTTATAATTCTCGACGAGGCACAGAACACCACTACGGAACAGATGAAAATGTTCCTCACCCGCCTGGGGAACAACAGCAAGGCTGTCGTCACCGGCGATATCACCCAGATCGACCTTCCCGCCATGCGCAAAAGCGGGCTCGTGGAGGCGATATCCATACTCGACAACATCGAAGGAATCAAAATATTCCGTTTTTCGCGGCGCGATGTCGTGCGGCATCCGCTTGTACAAAAAATAATCCGCGCTTATGAAAAGCACGGAACGGAGTCGCGCGCTGCCGCGGCATCATTCAGGAGAAAGCCTAAAAATGATTAAGATCTATTTCAATAACGAAACCGAAGCGATACCCAAGCTTTACGAAACGCTCATGAAGCGCGTGATAAGGCGCGCCGTCGCTGCGGAATACCCGAACCACCGGTTCGAGGTGAACGTCACGATATGCGACGATGCACATATCCGCGAGCTGAACCGCGAATACCGCGGGATCGACCGTGCGACGGATGTCCTTTCGTTTCCTTTTCTGGATTTCGAAACGCCGGATGTTACGGTACTGCTCGGCGATATCGTCATATCGCGGGATACGGCATACCGCCAGGCGGAGGAATACGGGCATTCACCAAAGCGCGAATTTTGTTTCCTTGCGGCGCATTCCGCGCTGCATCTGCTCGGCTACGATCACGAAACCGAATCCGAACGTGCCGAAATGGAGGCGCGCCAGCGCCTGATACTCGACGAATGCGGGATAAAGAGGTAGGTAATGCTCGGAAATAAAAAAGTAAGGTTTTCAAGCTCCGCCGCTCCGGAAAGGGAAAAGACTCCCTTCGAAAAGCAGCTGAAAACAACAAAGCTCAAATTCATTCTGCATACCGCTCTGCTTGCGCTTTCGCTTCTGATATTCTTTGCGGGTACATACACACGCCTGATGTTCCCCGACCAGGAAGCGGAGGAGCTGTTCTATTACCTGATGAACGGCGTGGGCGACAGTGACCCGATGATGTACATAAAGGCGCTCGGCGTGTGCATAGTGCCCTTTCTTGCCGCACTCTTTGCGCTGCTGCTTCTGCAGTACGATATTCCCGTGCTTCCGAAGAAATATGCGCACAAGGGCGGCAGGCAGCTTTTCACCCGCCGGCACCGCTGCCTGACAACAGCCGTTGCCTGCACGCTGTGCATCCTGCTCGGCTTTGCGCAGATCGGTACATTCAAATACATAGCGGCGCATACCGTCAGCTCGGATTTCATCGAAAAGAATTATGTAAACCCGGACGGCAAGGTGTCGGCACCGGAAAACAAAAGAAATCTTATCGTTATCGAGGTCGAATCGCTCGAAACGACGTTTATAAACAAAAACAACGGCGGCGAATGGGATAACGATGTACTGCGCGATATGCACGATCTTCTCGCCTACCCGGGTTCAACATATTTCACCTCCTCGCCCAGCAGCGGTCTGCTGCGCGGTACGGAGGAGGTTTACGGCACGACCTGGACAACGGCGGCGCTTGTCGGCTACAATTCCGGGCTGCCATTCAAGGTACCGATGAATTCGCGCAATAAGTACCAATCCGATGAATTCATGGGCGGGGCATATATGCTCGGCGATATATTAAAGGCATCCGGATACAGCAATGTGCTGGTCTCCGGCTCGGTCACGAGCTTCGGCGGCGTAAAGCAGATGTTCACAAAGCACGGCGAATACGATATCATAGATGCGCATTCAATTGCTTCGCACGGCTATTCCGTGCCCAAAAGCCAGCAAAATGAATGGGGCATGAGCGACGAGGCTCTCTTCCGTATTGCAAAAAGCGAATGCGAAAAAGGGCTTTCGGGCGAGAAACCCTTCCACCTCTTTATCAGCACGATCGACACGCATATCGACTGCTATACCTACGATAAGGAAGCAAGCGAAAAGCAGGGCTACAAGGGCAGTGAAACGGCATACGGTACAAAATACGAAAACGCCTATGCCACCACCGCACGCGAGATAAAGGCTTTTGTCGATTGGCTTTGCGAACAGCCGGAATATGCAAATACCACCGTCGTTATCTACGGCGATCACCTTAATATGTATAAGGAGATCGGCACCCGAGTGGAGGACAGCTCCTCCCGCGGCAGATATAACCTTATTCTCAATTCCGCCGTTTCGCCGGTGCGCGGCTGCTTCGGACGCGGCTTCACCGCCTTCGATATTTATCCCACCGTGCTTGCCGCGGCGGGCTTTACCGTCCACGGCGAACGGCTTGCGCTCGGCACGAATCTCTTTTCCGGCGAGGACACGCTTGCGGAGCGTGTCGGGCTCGAAAAAATGAATTTCGAGCTGGAACGCAAATCCGATTTTTATAACGAAAAGATACTCGGCGACGATTATTTCAGCCTTTACGATGTTTCAAACGGTGCCGCAAGCGGCGGTATGGCGGATCTCACCGGTTCCGGCAGCGACACAACGGGCGACGGTTCGTATGTTTCGAACCCGTGGGGCGAAACCTCCGCGCCGGACCCGTGGGACGAAACCTCCGCACCCGACCCGTGGGGGGATGATTCCTCCGGGGAGGATTCTTCAAGCATGATCCCGTCATCATCCGCCGCATCCTCCGAAGAGCCGTATACTCCTCTGCCGAATGATTTTATCGGGCAGCAGTATGTGGATCCGCGCGGCAGGGTGAAGCTGAACGGTGCAAAACGCAATATCGTTTATATCGAGGTGGAATCGCTGGAAACGACGATGTTCACCCGCGCACAGGGCGGCGCATGGGATTATGAAGTCATCCCCGAGCTTTATGAGCTGCTCACATACGGCGAAGCCGTCAGCTTTTCCGCCGATTCCTCCGTAAGGGGCGGGTTCGATACCTACGGTACCGATTATACCGTCGGCGCTATTGCCGGTTATGTTACCGGGCTTCCGTTAAAGCTCAAATATTCCGGCAGGAGCGATTATTATTCCGATAAATTCATGGACGGCGCATATGCTCTGGGTGATGTGACACTTGCAAACGGTTACCGTAACCTTTATGTCTCCGGCTCCGTGACATATTTCGGCGGCTTGAAGAAGCTGTTCCGGCACCACGGCTCGTATGAAATCATCGAACCGGGCAATGTCGGGAAGTACGGCTACAAAGTTCCGGGCAGCCAGCGCAACGAATGGGGCATGAGCGACGAGGCGGCATTCCGTATTGCAAAAAGCGAATGGGAAAAGCATTTTTCCGGCGGCAGCAGCGAACCGCTCCACCTGTTCATCAGCACGATCGACACGCATATCCAGTGCTATACCTATGATGCGGCTGCAAGCGCGGCGGACGGTTATACCGGCAGCGTTAATCGCTTTGCCACCACGCGTGAGAATTCTTATGCCACCACCGTGCGGGAGATAAAGGCTTTTGTCGATTGGCTGCGCTCCACCCCGCAATACGCAAATACCACGATCGTCATTGTCGGCGACCATTACAACATGGCATCCGATTTCTGCGACACGGCGGACAAATCGCTCCGCGGCAAGTATAATGTTATACTTAACCCCGTCGTTGCCGCCGCAAAGACCAAAAACCGCTCCTTTGCCGCGATGGATTTTTATCCCACCGTGCTTGCCGCCTGCGGATTCACCTTCGGCGGCGACAGGCTCGCGCTCGGCACAAATCTGTTTTCCGAAGCCGAAACGCTTTTCGAGCAGTACGGGATCGAGGAAGTCAAGGCGGAGCTGCGAAAGCGCTCGGATTTCGTTATCAAACGCATTTTCCGCGATGTTGCCCCGGGCAGCCAGTATTGGGAAATAGTATATTACGGTTAAAAGGAAGTTGTATAATGACAAGAACCGCATTCATAATGATCGCCGGCAAACCTAATGTCGGCAAAAGTACACTGCTCAATTCGCTTCTGGGCGAAAAGGTCGCCATTGTTTCGCGCAAGCCGCAGACAACGCGCAACCGCATAACCGGCGTTCTTACACAGGGCGGGGATCAGTTTGTCTTTACCGATACGCCGGGGCTTCACAAGCCCAAAACCCTGCTCGGCGAATATATGATGAAATCCGCCTCCGAAGCGGCTGCGGGTTCGGATATAGTGCTTTTTGTTGTTGAGGCGGGTGCGGAATTGAACGCGAACGAACGCAATGCGCTTTCGCAATATACCGCCGCGGGGCTTAAAGTGATACTTGTGATAAACAAGACCGACCGCGCGGACAAGGTCCGTCTTGCCGCGCAGATATCCGAGCTGGCTTCCGTGTATGATTTTCATGCCGTTGTCCCGGTGAGTGCGCTTACCGGCGACGGGGTGGAGGCGATACTTTCCGAGCTTCGCCCGCTGCTTACCGAAAGCGTTCATTTCTTCCCGGATGATTATATTACCGACCAGCCGGAACGCCGGCTTGTCGCCGAGATAATCCGCGAAAAGGCGCTGCGGCTGCTTGATGAGGAGGTCCCGCACGGGATCGCCGTTTCCGTGGAGGATTTCAGAGAGGGAAAGGGGCGTATATCCGTCCGTGCGGAGATTTATTGCGAAAAGGAATCGCATAAGCGCATTATTATCGGCAAGGGCGGCGAAATGCTCAAAAAGATCGGTACTTATGCGCGCGAGGATATCGAATCGCTGCTCGGGGTAAGGGCATATCTCGACCTGTGGGTCAAGGTGAAGGAAAACTGGCGCGACCGTCCCGCACTGCTTTCGGATTTCGGTTATAAGGAAGAAGACCTTAAATGAACGTCAAGCTCAAAGGGCTTGTGATACGCGAATCGCCCAAGGGCGAAAGCGGCAAGCTGCTTACGCTGCTCACGGATACCCACGGCGTGATAACCGTCGGTGCCAAGGGTGTGCGCAAGCTTTCCGCGGCATACCTGCGCAGCGCACAGATGTTTGCCTTTTCGGAATTCCTGCTTTACGAAAAAAACGGTTTTTACACCGTCACGGAGGCTTCCCTTTGCGAGGATTTCTATTCGCTCCGGCGGGATATAACGGTGCTTTCGCTTGCGCAGTATTTCTGCCAGGCGGCGGCTGCCTTTGCAATACCGGGGGAGGAGGGCGGTGAAATACTCCGCCTGCTGCTCAATTGCCTTTATGCTCTGTGCAATAAGGATATCGACCGCGGTATTGTCAAAGCCGCGTTCGAGCTGCGCCTCTGCGCCGTTTCCGGCTTTGCGCCGGAGCTTGGAGTTTGCTGCAGCTGCGGAAGCGATATCAGCGGCGAATGCCTGCTGGATATAAACGATGGCGGCGCGGAATGCGCCGGGTGTGCATCCGTAGGCGCATCCG
>USHI01000067.1 GCA_900554405.1 uncultured Eubacteriales bacterium
TCTGTTTTACAATACTCCCGCACGGCAGCGGTTCCTGAAAAAGGACAGCTCCGAAGGCACCGCCTGCATTGCCGCCGCCGAAAAGGAGGCGCTGGCGCACCCGGAAATCGCGTTCACCGTTATTTCCGATGGCGAAAGGCGGTTTTATACCTCCGGCGACGGCAGTCTTTACCCGGCAATATACTCGGTTCTGGGCAGAGAATTTGCCTCCGGCCTGCGCGAACTGAATTACACGCTCGAAAACGTACATATTTACGGCTACATCACCTCGCCCGACGGTGCAAGAGGTTCGCGCGCGATGCAGAATGTTTTTGTAAACGGGCGCTATGTCAAAAGCCGCACGGTGCAGGCAGCGTTGGAGGAGGCGTTCAAAAGCTATATCCCGCGCGGGAGATACCCGGGGTGCGTGCTGTTCGTTTCCCTCCCCTTCGAACAGACCGACGTGAACGTTCACCCGGCAAAGACCGAGATCAAATTCGTATCCGAACGCGATGTGTTCCACGCAGTATATTACGGCGTGAAAAGTCTGCTTGAAACCGCGCCGGACACGATAATTACCGGCACGGAAACGGATATCCCCAAAGCTGAAGAGCTGCTGTTTTCCGCGCGCCGTGAAGCACAAAAGGCAGCCGAACCGGCAGCGCAGCCCGTGCGCGAACCGGTTTTTGCCGCGGCGGCAAAGGTGCCGGAGGCGCACAAGCGCGAGCTTTTCCGTCCGAACGATATCGGCACGGAGGATATCACCCTTCCGCACAGCGTTTACACCGTGCGCGACAGCGCACCCGTAAGCGCACCGCAGCCCGATATACAGCCCGCATCCGAACCCGCCGCACCTTCTGAGGATACACCGCCGGAACAGGCGGCAATGTTCCCGCAGGAAGCGCATTGGCGGATGATAGGGCAGGCGTATGATTCATATCTGTTCGTACAGACGGACGACAATGTCCTGATAATCGACAAGCACGCCGCACACGAGCGCATCCTTTATGAAAAGCTTGCCCGCTCCAAGGAGCTCCATGTTCAACAGCTTTTGGCGGGGATACCTATCGAGCTGGGCGAGGAGCAGGCGGAGATTTTGCTTTCCGGTTCGGAATTTCTTGCCGAAAAGGGCTTTGATATCGAGGATTTCGGGCGCGGCAGCATTATCGTGCGCTCGGTGCCCTCCACGCTCGGCAATGTTTCCGGGCTTGCCGCCATTATGGAGGATTTCGCAAAGACACTTGCTTCCGGCGGCGATATCCCCTTCAAGGACAGATGCGACCGCGCGCTTTACACCGTCGCCTGCAAGGCGGCGATGAAGGCGGGAATAAAGAATCTCCCGGAGGATGACAGGCATATCGTCGAAATGCTTGCCGCCGACCCGGCATTGCGCTTCTGCCCGCACGGGCGGCCGTTTATTAAAAAGCTGCCGAAGCGCGAAATAGAAAAGTTTTTTGACAGGTGACAAAAATGAGCTTCAAGATAAACCATACCTGCGGCTGTGCGCGCACAGGCGTTTTCAGCACCGTTCACGGCGATATTCTCACGCCGGTGTTTATGAATGTCGGCACAAGCGCCGCGATAAAGGGCGCCGTATCCACCGGCGATCTGAAACGGATCGGCTGCCAGGTGGAGCTTTCCAACACATATCATCTTCATGTCCGCCCGGGCGAGGATATCATTTACAAGCTCGGCGGGATACATAAGTTTTTCAATTGGGGTCGCCCCGTGCTTACCGACAGCGGCGGATTTCAGGTATTTTCGCTTGCAAAGCTGCGCAATATCAAGGAAGAAGGCGTGACTTTTGCCTCGCATATGGACGGTGCAAAGGTCTTTATGAGCCCGGAGGTGAGTATGCAGATACAATCCGCGCTCGCATCCACAATTGCCATGGCTTTTGACGAATGCCCCTCCTCCATTGCGGATAAAAGCTATATTTCGCATTCCGTGGACAGAACCATCCGTTGGCTTTACCGCTGCAAAACCGAAATGGATCGGCTGAATTCGCTTCCGGAAACCATAAACAAGGCGCAGATGCTGTTCGGCATCGGTCAGGGCGGAGTATACGAGGATATCCGGATACGCCATCTTAAAGAAATATCCAAGCTTGATCTCGACGGCTATGCTATCGGCGGGCTTGCGGTGGGCGAAACCGCGGATGAAATGTACCGCATCATCGAAGCGTGCGAGCCCTATCTTCCCTACGAAAAGCCGAGGTATCTGATGGGTGTCGGCACGCCGGTGAATATTCTTGAAGCGGTGGACCGCGGAGTGGATTTCTTCGATTGCGTCATGCCGTCCCGAAATGCCCGCCACGGGAACCTTTTCACCTCCGACGGGCTGCTGAACCTGAACAACAACAAATACATTCTGGATGATTCCCCTATTGACACGGAATGCGATTGCCCCGTGTGCCGCCCCTACACGCGCGCGTATATCCGCCATCTTTTCAAGGCGCGCGAGCTGCTTGCGATGCGTCTGTGTGTTATCCACAATCTTTATTTCTATAACAAGCTCATGGAAAAGATCCGCGCCGCGATAGCCGACGGAAGCTGGAAAACCTTCAAGGAAGAACAGGTATACCGGCTCGGCAAGCGCGCCGGCGAGGAATGATCAGACCCACGCAAAAAAGAGAAGGCAGTTTGATGCCTTCTCTCTTTTTGTGTTTGCGGTTTATTTGATATATTCGGTGCCGAGGGTATGGCGCTTCATGCGGATTAGGTCGGTCAGCTCGATGGTTTCGCCGTTATTGATGCAGACCGCTCTCCTGCACGCGCCGGAAAGCGTATATGTCCCGAGATAAGCACGTTTCGCGTAAAGATAATCGACCGCATCGATTCTGCCGCTGCCGTCCGCATCGCCGAGAACGTATGCGGTATACACCTTGCCGCCGACCGCCACGGTGCTGCCGCTGCCGACAAGCTTTCCGCTCGCGTTCAGGGTGTAATCACCGGTCGCCATCATGGTGCCGAGCTTTTCAGGTGTTATTCCCTCGGGAAGCCTGAACATACCGTTTTCGTCGACGGTTATGCCGGATTCCTCCGTGAATACCCTGCCGTCGACGGGCATTTCAAGGTTCCTTTCGGTGTTTGGGAAGAAATTGATCCTTGCGCCGGAATATATACGGCTTTCGGATATGTCGATACCGTTTATCGAAACGATATTGCCCACCTTACCGCTGACCGCGCCGACGGAGCTGCCGTGGAGCGCAACGATTATCTTATTGTCGCCGAGTTCATAGGAATAATCGGTCTTGCCGTTGTTGGCGGTGATGCTTTCCACGACATAAGCGCCGAGCGTACTGTCGTAAACGCATATATAATTTCTTGTCCAGTTCAGGTTTGCATTGCCTGCCGTTACCGTGCCGAACGAGGGTGTAAACACGACGGCATCATCGGCGGCGATCTTTTTATTGATACCGGTAAGCTTTACCGCGTTTACTCCCGTGCCGCCGTAAAGAGTTACCTCGCCGACAAACATATGCGTTGCGGCGAAATATGCGCGAAACTTGAAATACCTTGCCCTTACGGCAGAAACGGCATTATCGTAATACACCGGCTGGCAGGCGCCCTCCGCAGCGGCATACGCCGATTCGAGCGATGCAAGCTCGGTAAAATCGGTGCCGTTCGCGGAGCTGAGCATAACCACCCGCTTGGGAGCCCGGACACCCCAGCTTGTCATATTCAGTGCGGAAAGCGATGCGGCGGAGACATCCGCCTCTGTGCCGAGATCGACAAAAATATCGACATAATCGCCGGTTTCGTCGGTGCCGGTCTTATCGCCCTGCTTGAAGCCCGTCCATTGCGGGGCGGAGGCGGAAAGCCCGAAGAGGGCGCCGTCGGTAAGCTCCAGCCTGCCGGTATCCGGGAAGCCGGTGTTCACCTCCGCCGTGGCGTACTGTGCGCCGAGAGAAAGCTTTTTGCCGGTGTATCCCGTGACATCGATATCGGAAACGGTCTGCTCAAATTCAAGGCAGGCATTCTCCGAACCCGCCTCGATAAGCCGGTTTGCCTCCTGCGAAAGCATCTGTGCGATATCGAGCGCACGGTCGTTGCCGGAGGCAAGCGCGGCGGAGGTAAGCTCGTTCACTGCGGTACGAAGGATCGCTTTGCCGTTGATATAGTTTTCCGTAAGATCCATTATCGCGTGCTTGTAATCGCCGTCGACAGCGGTTTCGGAAGCGTATATAGCCCTTGCGGCATCGAGCACGGTGCGATCCTTATTGCCGATAACGGCTTCCGCGGCGGATATCTTTTCCGCAAGCGCGGTTTTAAGCGAATCGCTGCGCGCACTGGATGCTTTAAGCACCAAAATGCAATCGCCGACGGGGCGTGCATAATTAGCCCCGCCTGCGGAATAGGCATAACCCGCACTGCCGGAGCCGGTATCCGAAAGGTACATGGCGCTGCTTCCGCCGCCGTCCATACGGACAACGTTATTGCAGCCCATTTTTATCATCTGCTGCGCGACATCGCGCATGGTGAGCTTGTTTTCCTCGCTCACAAGGAAAACATAGCTTCCGTCAGGTTTGGTGCCGAACGCTGTCCATGCCCTTGCCGAAGTGACGGAATGCGTACCGATGGTACTCTGAGAAAGCGTGAGATCCATCCCGTTCATGACAAGCCTGCCGACATTGGAGATTATGCCGACGGCGGATTCGGTCGCCGCGCGGGCGGAGGAATTCTTTTCCGTTACGGATATTTCGATTTTTTCGCCGGGCTGAAGCCCCTGGACGAGCGAGGTATAGGTCGTGCGGTTATCCGGATAGTAAAGGACAAATTCATCATTCTCCACCGCGCCGCCGGAGGTGTTTTTGCTCACGGAGATGACTTCTCCGACAAGCGTTCTGCCGATGGCAATATCGGTATTATCCAGCTTTCTGCAAAGAATTTCGGTTCCGGGGAATACCGAATCGCACTTTGTGCCGCAGGATTTATCGTAATAATAGAGATAATCGAACCAATCGCCGCTGTCGCTCGTGCTGCGGCGCTTGTTGTAATACCAGATAAGGTCGGTATAGCTGCGCCCGCCGATGGTAACGGAGGAGGAAAGGCTGGTATCGACTATCTTCATGCTTCCGTCCGAGCCGAAGGTGACGACGGAGCCGGAAAAAGGCATATGAGCCGATTCGATCTTGCCGTTGGAAACATTGATCCCGGTGAGAAGCCCATACGGGTTGCCCATGCTGAAAAACGCGCCGTTGATAACGCCCGCGACGGTATAATCGTAGCGGCTGCCGGAAGCGCCCGTTGCCATTTCGTATTGCTTTTTGGGGTTGGCGGAGGTGCCGGCTAAACCGGCAAACGGCATTGCGATATAGCCGTTCTCCGGGTTGAAGGTAAGCGTGTAGGTAGAGCCTTCGTTTTCCTTCACCTTGCTCGTAACATTATAGCTTTTGTATTCGACAACACCGTCGATAGTGTGCTGCGACGAAATGTTCATCGAAAACGCCGCCGCAGATGCCGACGCAACGATCAGCGGCAGGCAGAAAAGCACCGCCGCGATCAACGCCGTGATACGGTATAGCTGTTTGCGCATTGTTGTATTTCTCCTTTCATTTATTGATCATATTATACAGTCAAATGCGGCTGATGTCAACGGCTTTTTGTATTATTGCATAAATGCGGGTGATGTGCAATGCGGGCATAAAGAAAAAGCACGCTTACGTGTGCTTTTTCCCGCAAAAAATGTTTTCCGGTTATTCGGTATACTCTGCGCCCTTGCTTATCATGACCTCGCGGACGGAGGCACCGTCGAGCAGTCGCGGAAGAACATTTCCGCGCACGCACATTACCGCCGCGATACCCGCCGCTTCTCCGGAGGAGCGAACAGAATGCTGTACACGCAGGCTGCTTTGCGCAAGAAATTCCGCGCCGAGACAGCGCCCCGCGACAAAGAGGTTATCGATCCCTTTCACGACAAGCGAACGGTAGGGAATCTCGTACCAGTTTTTGCCGTCCTCGTTCGGGGTGACCTTTATCTTGCCGAAGTTGAGCGATTTACCGTGGATATCCACCGGGTAATTGGACTGACAGAACATATCCGCAAATTTGGCGCGGCTGAGCAGATCGGAGGCTGTAAGTACATATTCCGTCGTGATATTGCGGCTTTCGCGCACGCCGACCTGCGATGCGATCTCGCAGATATAGGCATTTTCGAACCCGCGGAAATATTTTTTATAAAACTTCATCTGGCGGATTATGCGCTTTTTGCCATCTGCCTGAATAAAGGAAAGGTCTGCCGGGTCGGTACCGTCGGTATGCTCGAAAAATTCCGGTGTATTGAATGCAAGGCAGCCCGGTCTGCCGGGAACGGTGAAGATCTGCCAGTATGCGCGATCCTCCGGCAGAAGATCGCCCGCAGCGATAGCCTTATCGAACACGGCGCCCAATGTCCACTGTTCGCCGTTGCAGCAGGCGGCATAAAGATGATCCTGCCAGTATTCCGCCGCAAAATTTTTGCCGGTTTCGGCGACCTGTTCACGCAGGAACTGCCCGAATGCATCGTAATCGATATTACCGGCGATATAGCGAAGCGAAACCGGCTGGTTTTTACCGTTTTCGGGGTTGCCCTTTGTATATTCCGCCCCTGCACGGACACAAACATCGCCATCCCCCGTGGAATCGATAAACACGCGTGCCTTTATAAGCCCGAGCCCGCGTTTGTTGCATACGACAAGCGCGGTTATTTTGCCGTCCTCGCGTATTACATCGGCGATCGTGGTATAAAAAAGCGTTCTTACGCCCTTTTCGGCGCACATCGTTTCGAGCGTGAGCCGAAGCATCATCGGATCGAAATACGAACCGTTACCCTCCGCTCCGTTCTCTGCAATAAGCCTTTCGGCAAGTATTCGGCTGATATACGAGCACTGCTTTTCGCCCTTGATATGGGTGCTCATGACCGGGGTGACAAGCCCGTTTGTCGCGCTGCCGCCGAGCGAGCTGAGCTGTTCGACAACAAGAACATCCGCGCCCTCATCCGCC
>USHI01000068.1 GCA_900554405.1 uncultured Eubacteriales bacterium
AGTCAAGGGGCAATAGAAAAGCCATCCCGGAATGGGATGGCTTTGAAAACCTGTGTGAAAATCAATGCCTGTGCGCGCCATGATTGAATATGATGATGAGCGCGAGCAGCAGCAGGTATATGCCGCCTGCGAAACCGCCAATGCCGGGTTTTTCGAATCCCGCGGGCTTGCCGTATGTGCAAAGAATGCCGCTTCTGCCGCCGCCGCTGCGGCAGATATCCTGCGCGATCCGAAGCTCGGCGCGGAAATGCGCAAAGCACAGCGCGAAACGCTCCCCCCGCACGCGGCGGACAGGATCGCGGCGAAGGCGGTGGGAAAATGGTGATAAAAGCGGCGGCCGACGTGTTCTGGATTG
Source organism: uncultured Eubacteriales bacterium (assembly GCA_900554405.1). GTDB lineage: Bacteria > Bacillota > Clostridia > Oscillospirales > CAG-382 > Coliplasma. The sequence continues at coordinate 356 of USHI01000068.1, forward strand.
CCGCGGGCTTTTTCTCCGGCGGCGTGATGTATTGCTCGTTCCTGCCGCGGCTGCTTTGCGGCGTGGATACCGCCGCGGCGAGCGACGATAAAAACCCCGGTGCGGCGAACGTTTTTTCCGGCTGCGGGGTCGCCGTGGGGATGCTCTGCCTCTTTGCGGATATATTCAAGGGATTTCTTCCGGTTTTCCTTGCGGGGAAGGCGATGGACGAAACGGCGCTTGTGTTCGGGCTTGTCGTGGCGATGCCGGTGCTCGGCCATGCCGTCGGGGTGTTCAACCGGTTCCGCGGCGGGAAGTGTATATCCACCAGCTTCGGTGTGCTTTTGGGCGTGCTGCCGTTCACAAGGATAGTTTTCCTGCTTGCGGGGCTGTATATAGTCTTTGCGGCGGTCATCCGTATAAAGCCCAACCGCGTGTGCAGCATCGTGACATATTCGCTGTTCGGGCTGCTTTCCGCGGTGAGGTTTATTTATCTCGGGCGGATTTCGTTCGCTCTTGCCTGTGCGATCATATCCGCAACGGCGATCCTGCGGCATCTTCCGCGCCGTGCCGAATCGGTTGCGGAGGTCGAAAGCGAAAAGGTCAAAGCGAAAAACTGAATCATACATAAAAAGCGCTGCACCGTGCAAACGGTACAGCGCTTGTTTTGTTTTAGCGGTTTACGTTCAGAAAGCGGGAAAGAAAATCCTTTGTCTTCGGATCGGACGGGTGTTCGAAAATGTCCGCAGGCGTGCCCTGCTCGCATATCACGCCCCCTGCCATAAATGCGACCTGCGATGAAACATCCCGTGCGAACGCCATTTCGTGCGTGACGACGATCATCGTAAGCCCGTCCGCCGCAAGCGAACGCATGACCGAAAGCACTTCGCCGACCATCTGCGGGTCGAGCGCGCTTGTCGGTTCGTCGAAAAGCAGCGCTTCCGGCTGCATGGCAAGCGCCCGCGCAATGGCGACACGCTGCTTCTGCCCGCCCGAAAGCTGCGCCGGACGCGCCTTTATATACGGCGCCATTTCGACCTTTTCAAGGTAGTGCATGGCGATCTCCTCCGCCTCTTTGCGGCTTTTGCCGAGCACGGCGCGCTGCCCGGAAACGCAGTTTTCCAGTGCCGTCATATTGTTGAAGAGGTTGAAGCTCTGGAACACCATGCCGACACGCGCGCGGTAGCGCGAAATATTGAATCCGCGTTCGGTTATATCCTGCCCGCGGAAGAGTATTTTGCCGCTTGTCGGCGTTTCGAGCAGGTTTATGCAGCGCAGCATGGTGCTTTTGCCCGATCCGGAAGCGCCGATAACGCTCAGAACCTCGCCCTTGTTGACACAGAGATCGACTCCACGGAGTATTTTGTTGCCGCCGAAGCTCTTTTCCAGCCCGACAAGCTCGATGATTTTTTCAGACATTGCTCAGCCCTCCGTTTTTATGTGGATCTCGGCATCCGGGTCTGTCTGCGAGCCGAACACGGTGTAGCTGTTCCTGCCCTCCAGCCTGCGTTCCAGCAGCCGCAGCAGCCGCGTGACGGTAAACGTGAGCACGAAATATATCGCACAGACGATGACATATGTCTGGAACTGCTTGAAGTTCTGGCGCTTTATAACATCGGCGAAGTAATAAAGCTCGGTCACGCCGATAACGTTCAGCACGGAGGTATCCTTTATGTTTATGACAAACTCGTTGCTTACGGAGGGAAGAATATTGCGTATAACCTGCGGGAGTATCACGCGCACCATTGTCTGGCGATGTGTCATCCCTATGGAAAGCGCGCCCTCTGTCTGACCGCGGTCGATAGACATTATGCCGCCGCGGACGATCTCCGCCATATATGCGCCGGTGTTAACCGAAACGATGATTATACCCGCGGGTATCAGCGGAAGCGTCTGCCCGCCGTTCATAAAGGCGTAGCCCCAGAAGATCACAACGGACTGCACCATCATCGGCGTGCCGCGGAATATTTCGACATATATCGCGATAAGCGCGTTGATTATCCTTTGCAGCACGCGCAGCGCCAGGTGGCGCGATTTCGGCGCGGTGCGGATAACGCCTGCCACAAGCCCGATCAGAAGCCCGGCAAGCGTGCTTGTGAGCGATATGAGAAGCGTGTTTTTAACGCCGCTCAGAAGCTGCGGATAATACTTGACGGCAATATCTATGACTTCGTTGAAGAAATTCATTGCTTATATCACTTTCTGATTATCACGACAAGGTTGGAGGTGTAGTAGGTTTGGGTGAAGTCGATCTCCTTTGCGCGCTCTTCCGTCGGGCTCATGCCGGCGACAATCCCGTCGATAACGCCGGACTGAACGGCGGGTATGAGCGAATCCCACTTGAGAGAGTAGATTTCGAGCTTCATGCCCAGCTTGTTTGCGACATATTTTGCGATCTGGACATCGTAGCCGTTGGCATAAAGCCCGTCGCTGCCTTCGCCGCTTATGGGCACACAGCCGTAGCTTTTGCCGCCGATATCCGTCCAGTTATAGGGCTCGTAAGCACATTCCATGCCGATCTTCAGCACGCCGGAGGTCTCTTCCGGTTCCGGGCAGGAAACGGCAAAGCTGTCCACGCTGCTGCCGGAGGCAAGCAGGGTTATCTGGTGCATGAGCTCCGCCTTCTGCTGTGCGGTGATCCCGGAAAGCACGGAATTTATCTTTTCTTTGAGCTCGTCCGAACCCTTTTTGAGCCCGATGGCAATGCCCACGTCGGCATCGGTTGCGCTGAATCCGGTTTCGTTATTGATAAATTTGATGTAATCGAGCGTATCGTCGCCCAGGCAGACCGAAAGTGCGGTCGGCTCCTCGGCGATATAGCCGTCGATGGCGCCGCTTTTAAGCGCGGTGAGCAGGTCGGAAAATTCCGGGTAGGTGGAGGATTGCACCTCCGGTATCTGCGAAAGGGCATCAGCATGGAAGGTGCCGCTCTGCGCCGCGATCCTTTTGCCGCGCAGGTCGGAAACGGTCTTAACGTCCTTCATGGCAATGCCGGTGTCGCCCGAAGCGGAGCTTTCGTCGCCTCCGCTGCAGGCGGCGAATGCGAGCAGGCAGAATGCGGCAAGAATAATTGCGATAAATCTTTTTGCTGTTGCGTACATTTTCGGTTCTCCTTTTACCGTAATAAAAAATTAAAGCCCGCGGTGAACCACCACGGGCTTTTGCAAACGAAAAACAAAGCTTAACGCCGCATTTTGCCGATGATAGCTCTCCACATAAACGTGACAGTTCCGCACCTGTTCGGCAACGGCCCCAGCAGACCCGCGGCGGCAACCGCACGGAATGCTTCGGCAAATCGGCCTTTCGCCGCGCGCCGAATTGCCGTCGTTACGCGTGGCTAATCATCCTTTTTGCAACCTCTAGCAGTCTTTATTGCATTATACACCCGATATTATCGCTTGTCAATAGGTTTTTTGCCGCATTATTGCAAAAATACCGGCGGTATAATTCCTTAAATTTGTAAAAAACCACCATAAGCAGCATTTTGAACCACTCCTCGCCGGCAACGGCGTGCGGGTGGTGTGCGGGCATAACAAAGGATTTGCCCTTGTGCAGGTAGCTGTCCACCCCGTCCGCGGGGATCTTTCCGACCCCGTCCGGGCACGTCACAAAGGCGGCTTCGCCTGCGGCGTGGGTGCTTATCCCCTCGCTCTTGTCAAAGAAAAAAAAGCGTTATGCCGACATGGCTGTTCTGTGCCGGCGTCTTGCTCACGATCTGCCCGTCCTGATAACAGATCTGATCTTTGAGCAGGAGCACTTCGCCTTTTGGCTGTTTTTCGATACCGTTCATTTTTCCTGCTCCGAAAGCTTTGTTTCGGAAATGAATTTTTTATAGCCCTTTCCGTAACGAAGCGCCGTGGAAACGCGTGCAAGCGTCGCGCTGGCGATCCCGGTGGATTCTATAATGCCGGTGTAGGTCTCTCCCTTTGCAAGAAGCTCCGCCGCACGCAGCCGCTGCGCCATGTTTTCGATCTCCTTGTGTGTGCACAGATCGGCAAGCAGGTCGCGGCAGTCCTCCTCGGTTTCGAGCCGCAGAAACGCGTTATAAAGCGTGTGCAGGGCATCGTCGGATATGTTCTGCAAATAATTCAGCTCCCTTGCGATTCGTTTCTCATAGCGTTGATAAAAGCGCGGGTGTGTTCGCTTTCCGGCGCGCCGAAAAGCTGTTCGGATGTACCCAGCTCCTCTGTTTTGCCCTCCGCAACAAACATGACACGGTCCGCTACCCGGCGCGCGAATTCCATTTCGTGCGTGACAATGATCATCGTGGTGCCGGAATCGCGCAGCTTGCGGATAACGGAGAGCACCTCCCCCGTGAGCTCCGGGTCGAGTGCGCTTGTCGGTTCGTCAAAGCAGAGTATTTCCGGTTCCAGCGCCAGTGCGCGAGCGATGGCGACCCGCTGCTGCTGCCCGCCGGAAAGGCTTTTCGGGTATTCGTCCGCCTTGTCCGCAAGCCCCACCCGCGCGATCAGCTCACGCGCGCGGGCATTTATTTCCTCCGCCGTGCCCATCCCGTGGAGTGTCGGTGCGAGAGTTACGTTGCCCAAGACGGTGTATTGCGGAAAAAGGTTGAAGTTCTGGAACACCAGCCCGAAGCGTTTACGATTGCGCCGCAGCGCCTGTTCGGAGGCGGTCACGGCCTGTTCGGAATCGAAAATGACCTCCGAATCGAGCGTTATACGCCCCTGCGTGGGTATCTCCAACAGGTTCAGACAGCGCAGAAGCGTTGTTTTACCGCCGCCGGAGGAACCGATTATACAAAGCACCTCGCCCTTTTCGAGCGTGAACCCGATCCCGCGCAGCACCTCCGTGCCGCCGTAGCTTTTGCGCAGGTTTTCGACCTTCAGCATACTCATATTATCACCCGCTTACGCAAAATAGTCAAGTCTTTTCTCCAGCTTTCCGAGCAAAACGGTAAGCACGCCGCTGAAAACAAGATAAAATACGCCCGTAAAGAGCAGCGGCCAGATCACCCCGCCGTTTTTTATAAACCGTTCGCCGGCGAATATCAGCTCCTGGATCGCGATAATGCGGGAAAGGGAGGTGTCCTTCACAAGGGTTATCACCTCGTTCCCCACCGCGGGGAGTATGCTCCTTATCACCTGCAAAAGTATTATCTTGCGGAATATCTGCTTTTCCGAAAGCCCCAGCGCTCTGCCCGCTTCGTACTGCCCCTTCGGGATGCTTTCCATCCCGCCGCGGTATATTTCGGAAAAATAGCAGGCATAATTGAATATGAAGGCAAACAGCGTAGCCGCCATTCTGCCGCCGGTATTGCCGCCCCAAATATTAAAGCCCATAAGCCCCGGACCGTAATATATTATGATAAGCTGCAGCATGAGCGGCGTTCCCCGCACGACCCATATCACGAACCGCGTGATCATCCGCAGCGGGCGGAAGCGGCTGACCGAGCCGAAGCAGATCACAAGCCCCAGCGGGAGCGAGCCGGCAAGAGTCAGAAAGAATATTTCGAGCGTTTTCAGACAGCCGACTGAAAGCGCTCGTATAACTGTCGGGAACATTGCTTATCCCGCCGCCTTCAGTTGGATTTTATAAGTGCTTCGTTCACGCCGTATTTCGCGGCGGTAGCTTCCATACTGCCGTCCGCACGGGCTTTATCGAAAAATCCGTTAAGCTTTTCGGCAAGCTCGGAGCCCTTGCGGAAGCCGACACCGTATTCCTCCTTCACAGCCGAAAGGGAAACGGTATAAACAAGGTTTTCGTAGCTTGTGCCCTTGCCGATAACGGCGCCTGCCATGAGCAGGTCGATAACTGCGGCATCGGATGTGCCCGCCGCAACCTCCATTACGGCATCCGCCTGGGATTGCACCGAGGTTACCTTGAATCCGAGCGCGGTAAGCACCTCTTCGCCCGCGGAGCCCGCCTCCGCCGCAAAGGAAAGCCCCTTCACCGCTTCGCGCGTGTTGTATATATCCTTTTTATCCGCGGGAACGACAACCACCTGTTCGTTTGTGCAGTAGGGCTTGGAGGTCTCCATCGCTTCTTTTACGCCGTCCGTAAGAGTCATACCGTTCCATACGCAGTCAATGGATTTGTTGTTCAGCTCCATTACCTTGCTGTCCCAGTTTATAACAACGAATTCGACCTTCACGCCGAGCGACTCCGCGAAAGCCTTCGCCATATCCGCATCGAATCCGATCCAGTTTCCGCTGCCTTCGCTCTCCTCGTAATCCATTGGGGCGAATCTGGTTATGCCCACGGTGAGCACTCCCTTTTCCTTCACATATTCAAGATCGCTCTGATCGCCTTTGCAGGAGGCGAGTCCGCAGGCACATATTATAGCCGCGAGAATCAATACAAGCATTTTTTTCATTTTCGGTTCCTCCGTTCGGGCGGCGGTTGGTTTTGTTTTCCCGCCCCTGTGAGTCAATTGTACTTCATCACGATGAAGTTGTAAAGTGTTTTTTCGCGCTTTTCCGTAATTTCGGCGATTCTCACACAAAACCGCCCGCACTTTTGTGTGTTATTGTGTTAAAGTGATAAAGCGGAGGCGGGTATTTGCGGTTTTGCCCGGATTTTACGTTGCCGCGATGCGGAAGCCTCCGCCATAATC
>USHI01000069.1 GCA_900554405.1 uncultured Eubacteriales bacterium
GTTTGCACTGTGGTGGGGGGGCGGTCGGGGTATCGGCAGCCGCCGAAATAAGGTGCAAATTCCGGGAAGAGCCCGAAAAGCTCCTCGTGGCGGATATCGGCATATTGCATGATATCCAGCGCGGTGAATCCGGGTGTGTCGGCAAGGTAGGTGCCTTCGCCCAGCGGGAAAAGCCTTGTTGTGCGGGTGGTGTTCTTTCCGCGGGATATCCGCGCCGAAAGCTCGCCGGTTTTCAGGTTCAGCTCGCCGTACATACGGTTTATCAGCGTGGATTTGCCCACACCGGAAGCCCCGCAGAGCACGCATATCTTTCCGCGCAGCAGATCCTTTGCCTGCACAATGCCGCTGCCTTCGCCGGTGCCTGTCGCAATGACGGGGTAGGGGGTTCTGCTGTAAATATCGAGTATGCGTTCGCCTCCGCCGAGGTCGCATTTTGTAAGTATGATCGCACATTCAATCCCGTGCTTCTGCGCTATGACGGTCAGCAGGTCGATATTGTACAGATATGGCTGCGGTTCGCGCGGGGCAACCGCAATGGCAAGCAGGTCGATATTCGCCGCGGGCGGCCGTGTCAGACGGTTCTTTCGCGGCTCGATATCGGTGATAAAGCCTTCGCCGGTTTCGCCGACGGAAAACAAAACTCTGTCCCCCGCGACAAGCCTGCCTTCGGACTTGCGCACCCGTGTTCCGCTGCGGCAAAAGAAGGTGTTATCCCCGCTTTCGACGGTAAAGCGACCGCTTTCGACAGAGAGCACAAGCCCGCGGCGCGCTTCCGCGCTCAATTGCCGTCCCCCCCGCCGGGTGTCGGGTCGGGTGTCGGGTCGGGTGTCGGGTCAGGATCGGGTTCCGGGTTCGGGTCCGGCTCGGGAAGATCCGGGTCGTCCTCGAAGATAACTACGATGATCTCTATCTTTTCGCCCTTTTCTACTTGTGAACCGGGCTTGAGGCTCTGGAACACAACGGTGCCCTTGCGGACCTCGCCGGAGGCGCTAACGCAGCCGTCGTTCAGCAGTGCGGAAAGGCAGGCAACGGAATCCCTTGCGCCCTTGCCGTCGATAAGTATCTGCTTGCGGCGCCGCCGGCCTGCATAAAGGTGAATATGATGTTGTTTATATCAACATCGGGTGTTTCGTAAAGCGCAGCCAGTGCGTTTGCAAACTGCATACCGCGGTAATCCTTGAAGGAGTCGGCGGTGATCGGCTCGTGTATCGTGAATGTCACGACATCGCCGGCATTGCCCCTTACACCCGCCTTTACGGATTGCTCGTGCACTCTGCCGTCGCCGCCGACAACAGCCACACGTTCGAATTCGACCTTGAATTTAGCATACACCTGAGCAAAACGGCGCGCATCTGCCTCCGTCATTCCGATACAGTCGGGCATGGGTGCGGTTTTTTCCGTATCGTAGGAGCGGACTCTTACATAAACCGTTACGGTATCACCGACTTTTATCTCGCTCCCCGCTTCGGGCAGCGTGCCGAGCACCTGGTTGTTGAAATAGCCGGAGCATTCGGGGAAGTGTGCGCTTTCCGTATCGGAATCTTCGGCAAATTCCGCGTTCAGGCGCAGGTTTTTAAGCTTGGTTTCGGCTTCGGTCTTCGTAAGCCCGTTCAGGTCCGGCACAAGCCGCTTTTCGGAAACGTTCACGGTTATCTGCGAAAAATGAACGTATCCGTCCTCCGCGGGCTTCTTGCGTTCGTTTCCGGACGGCTCCGTCGCCACAATGTAATCGTTTTCGAGTGTCGGATCGTTTACGGTGACGACATCGTCGATCTTTATGCGGCATTCACCGTATCCGTTGTTTTCCAGCTCGGTCACAAGCTGGTCGGAATAAAGCTTGCCGACAAGATTGGGAAGCCGGTAGGTTTTGTTGTCGTTTTCCGTTTGCTGCGCGTCATAACCCGCCTTTAAGTAGCGTAAGGTAAATACGGCGATAACGGCTGTCACGATCAGAAAAGCGGAGCATACCGCCGCAATGATCGGGAACATGGTGCTGCGCCGCGGCTTTTTGCTGTGCGGCTTTTTCTTCACGGGCTGTTCCCCGTGCTTTTTCTTTCCAAGCGATTCTGCCATTTCGTTCTCGTTGTAGGGTTCTATTTCGGAAGTGTCTATCATGTCTATCGAAACTATTCCGGAACCGACGGTGGAGCCGTCTGCCGCATCGCGGTCGGAGACAGAAAAAATCACATCCGGGTATTTAAGCACCCATTCGATCGCTTTCGCCATTGCGTGCGCCGAAACAAAACGGTCGCCCGGGGCTTTTTCCATCGCTTTCAGTATTATCTGGGAAACGCCCACCGGTATATCCAGAATAATGTCGCGCGGGTTTACCGGATCGTCGTTGACCTGCATCATCGCGATTTCCATCGGCGTTTCGGCAGTGAAGGGGAGCTTGCCGGTGACCGCCTCATAAAGCATTACGCCGACGGAATATATATCCGAACGCAGATCGGTATCCTTGCCGCACGCCTGCTCCGGGGAAATATAGTAGACCGTTCCGATCGCTTTTTCGTCGCGGCTGTCGGGCAGCTCGGAATTGGGGAGCTTTGCTATCCCGAAATCCGTCACCTTTATATCGCCGTTCTTCATCAGCATCACGTTCTGCGGCTTTATATCGCGGTGGATTATACCCTTGCTGTGTGCGTGTTCGAGCGCGCGGAGTATTTGCAGCGTGTAAACACAGGCTTCCTTCCAGCCGATTGCGCCCTTGTTGTCGAGATATTCGCGCAGGGTGATACCGTCGAGATATTCCATGACGATATACTTGATATCCGGGTAAATGGCGACATCGTAAACGCTTACTATATACTTATTGGAAAGCATCGCAACGGCTTTCGATTCGTCGATAAACCTTGCTTCCGCGGCCGCGTTTCCGTTGTATTCGTCGTTGAGTATCTTTATGGCGACAATGCGCTTCATTACAAGATCCTGGGCTTTGAGCACGCACGCCATGCCGCCCATTCCGACAAGCTCGAGTATTTTGTACCTGCCGTCGAGTACTTTTCCTATAAGTGCATCATACTTGTTCATTTTCGCATTCCTTTCGTTTTTGCGGCCGGTCGCGGCAAATAAGTATTGCGGTTATGTTATCCGAGCCGCCGTTTCGGTTGGCTTCGGAAATTAGCTTTTCTACGCGGGCTTTAATCGGTATCGGCCTTCCCGCAGCCGTATATTCCGCAGAAATGATCTCGTTTATACGTTCGTTGGCGATATGGTTTGTAAGCCCGTCGGTGCACAGCAGCAGCATTTCGTAGCTTTCGATGCGGAATATATCGCACATTGCCGTTTCGTTCACGCCGAGCGCGCGCAGGATAATATTGCGGTTCGGGTGATCGGCTGCCTGCGAACGGGTTATTTCGCCCTTGTCGATAAGGTACTGGACAAAGGAATGATCCTTTGATATCTGGTAAAACAGCCCGCTTTCCGTCCTACAATATATGCGGCTGTCGCCGATGTTCACGGCATAAGCCCCGCATTCGCAAATGACGGCGGCGACAAGCGTCGTGCCCATTCCGTCGAGCTCCGTATCGCCCGCGGCGCGCGAGTATATCGCGGAATTGGCTTCCGCAACTGCCGTATTCAGGATATGCTGCAGGGAACGAGAATCCCTGCCCGCTTCGGGATTTTTTCCGAAAGTGTTCCGGATAACGGCCGAAAACACCTTTACTCCGAGCCCGCTTGCGATATTTCCGCCGTGTACTCCGCCCATACCGTCGCACACAACGGCAAAAAAGTAACCGTCGCCGGAATAAACGGCATAGCTGTCCTGGTTGGAATTACGCTTTCTGCCGATATCGGTCATGCCGCAGTATTTCATGTTACGCCGTTCCTCCTTCCGGTTTTTTGCTTTTTTCAGCCCTCGGCGTGCTGCTGGCGCAGCTGCCCGCAGGAGGCATTTATATCTCCGCCCAAATGGCGCCGTACCGTTACGGTTATTTTATATGCTTCCACCGTTTCTGTAAATACCTTTACGGCATTTTTTCCGCTGCGTTTGAAGTTTTTTTCCTTGATCGGGTTCACGGGGATAAGATTCAGATGGCACAGCATACCCGAAAGCAGCCTGCCGACTTCGTTCGCTTCCTCCACCGTGTCGTTCACGCCCTCTATAAGCGCGTATTCAAAGGATATCCTCCGCCCTGTTTTTGCGATATAACGCTTGCAGGCATCGATCAGCTCGCGCACGCTGTATTTATTGGCTATGGGCATTATTTCGCGCCGCTTTTCATCGTTGGGTGCGTGGAGCGATATGGAAAGTGTTATCGGCAGCCCTTCGTCCGCAAGCTGTGCCATCACCGCGCAAAAAGCCTGTCTATCTTATCCACAAGCCCGCAGGTGGAAAGCGATATATGCCGCAGCCCTATGTTCATCCCCGCGGGGAGGTTTGCGAGATGCAGGAATTTAATTACATTATCGTAATTGTCAAGCGGTTCTCCCATGCCCATCAGGACAATATTGGAAACCCTTTCGGAAAGATCCCTTTCGGCCGTGAGTATTTGGAGCAGCATTTCGGAAGGGACAAGCGATCGAACGAGCCCGTTTTTTGTGGAGGCGCAGAAGGCGCAGCCCATCCTGCATCCGACCTGTGTCGAAATGCACATCGTATTTCCGTGCTTGTACCGCATGAAAACGCTTTCCACCGTTTCGCCGTCGGGCAGCGCGTAAAGGTATTTTACGGTGCCGTCGATAGCCGAAACGAGCTTCTGCACGATCGTCAATCGCGGGATACAGGCTTCTTCGGCAAGACGTGCGCGGAATGCCTTTGACAAGGTCGTCATGCCGGCAATATCCGCCCCGCCGTAAACGGCTTCGAACACCTGCCTGCCGCGGTAGGGCTTTTCGCCCAGGCTTTCGCAAAGCGCGGTTATTTCCTCCGGGGTCAACGATAAAAGATCCTGCATTTCGGTTTTATCTTTCCTTTTTGATAAGTGCTGTATAAAAGCCCTCTCCGCCGTTTTCAAACGGCAGGTAGGTGCGCTGGGAAACAAGTGTGTAATCGCGGCTGCGTTCGGTGAGAGATAAAACGATATCCTCGTTTTCGCATTTGTTTATCGAGCAGGTCGAATAAACCAGCCGCCCGCCGGATTTAAGGTAGGATACCGCGCTCAGAAGGATATCGCGCTGCACTGCATAAAGCCGCGAGAAATCCTTCGGGGATTTGTATTTGATCTCCGGCTTTGTGCCGATAACGCCGGTTCCGCTGCACGGAACATCGCATATAACCCCGTCCGCGCTGCCGACAAGCGCCGGTTCTGCGGTGCGGGCATCGCGTTTCGCGGCACGGATGCAGTCTATACCGAGCCGCTTTGCGCCGGCAAGAATAAGCGGGAGCTTGTTTTCGTGTATGTCAAAAGCGTATATTTCGCCCTTGCCGTGCATATCAATGGCGGCTCCGAGCGTTTTCCCGCCCGGGCAGGCGCACACATCCACGATCCGTTCGCCCCGAGCGGCAGAAAGCAGCTCAACAGCGCTTTGCGAGCCGGGACCCTGAATGATATAATCCCCGGTTTCGAGCATTTCCACCGCTTTTCGCGCATTGCGGCAAACAACACGCGTTTCGGAAACGGCTTTTCCGTCCAGCATCCTTGCTACTTTTTCCGAATCGCTCCTCATGCCGTTGACACGCACAAAGCATTCGTGCCCACCCATAAAGGAGGCAAATATCCTTTCCGTGGTATCTTTGCCGTACTGACCTTCGATAAGCGAGTATAATCCGCTGTCTGCGGAATAGAAGATATCCCGCGGGGCGGAATTTATGCGGGCATATACTGCTTCGCGCTCGCGGCACACCGACCGCATGACGGCATTTATGAACCCCGCGACACCGCGCCCGAAAAGCTCCGCGCCAATGCGGACGGTTTCGTCGCAGGCGGCATTATCGGGTATCTTGTCCATAAATAAAAGCTGATAAACCCCGCAGAACAGCAATAGTTCGGTTTCGCGTTTTACTTCGCTGCGGTAAAACCCGCGGCAGACATATTCGAGCGTGCGCATACGTTCGGCGGTTCCCAGCGCAATGCTTTCGGCAAATGCGCGGTCGACCCCGGAAAGCCTGTCGAAAACCGATATCAGATTTGAATAAGCGCCGGAATCGATGCGTTTTACCGCATTGTAGGCGGCAAGGCGTGCGCGGTCAGCAGGCATCGACCTTTACCCCGGCTTCCAGCCTGTGGCCGTTAAGATAGCTTTCTGCGGCGACAACGCCCTTCCCCTCCGGGCAGAGCTCGCGTATGACCACGCTGCCGCTCCCGCAGGCGATCTTTATGCCGTTTTTATCGGCGGAACGGGGTGTTCCCGCCTCGCCGCTGTCGGGCGAATACTCCGCACGGCGGATCTTTATGCGCTTGCCGCCAAGCAGGAAATACGCGCACGGGGCAGGGGAAAGCCCGCGTATTTTGTTGAATACCTCGCGCCCGGGCGCGGAAAAATCAAGCAAAAGGTCGCCTTGCTCGATCTTCGGGGCGTATGTCGCCTTCTCGGCGCATTGCTTTTCCCGAGGGATATTGCCGCTTTCGGCAAGCCGCAGAAATTCCGCAAGCGCTTCCGAGCCCGCCTCCATGAGCGCGGCGTAATAATCCCCGGCGTTCCAGGCTTCGGGGATATCCACATATTTTTTGATTATCATATCGCCGGTATCCAAATACGCGGACCCCCCCCGGCATCCATATACATCACCGTGACGCCGCCGACGGTGTCGCCGTTCATTACGGCACGGTTGATCGGCGCCGCCCCGCGAAGGTGCGGAAGCAGGGAAGCGTGAACGTTGAAGCACCCTATGCGCGGAATGGAAAGCACGCGCTGCGAAAGTATTTTCCCGTATGCCGTCACGATGAACATATCCGCACCGATGCTTTGCAGCTTTTCGATAACGGCTTCGTCCTTGAGCGTTTCC
>USHI01000070.1 GCA_900554405.1 uncultured Eubacteriales bacterium
TGCCGCGTTCTTCGCATCGCGCGCGAGCTTGGGCAGGAGGTGCCCCCGCTTGCCCCCTCACTCGTTCCGCTCGTTTCGGATACCCCGCTTTGCCGCGAATGCATGGGGCTTTCGCTGCGCAATGTAGGCGTGCGGTTCGTTTCCGCCGCCGGGAAAACGCTTTATTCGGATATGGGCGAGCTGATGTTCACTCATTTCGGCGTTACCGGCCCGGTGGTGCTTTCCGCCTCCGCGTATCTGCACGGGAATTACCCCTGCGAGCTGATTATCGACATGAAGCCCGCTTTGGACGAAAAAACACTGGATAAGCGCCTCCTGCGCGATTTTTCCGCCGCCGCCAACCGCGAACTGAAAAATTCGCTTTCCGCGCTTCTGCCCGCAAAGCTCATTGCACCGTTTGTCGCCGCCTGCGGCGTTCCGGGCGAGCGGCGGGTGAATTCGCTCACAAGGGAGGAACGCGCGCGCCTTGTCGCCGCGCTCAAATCGGTGCGCGTGCGCATAACCGGCACCCGCCCGCTCGAGGAGGCTATTGTCACCCACGGCGGCGTTTCGGTGCGCGGGCTGGATGCGAAAACAATGGGCTCACGTATTACCCGCGGGCTGTATTTCGCGGGGGAGGTCATCGATGTGGATGCCTATACCGGCGGCTATAACCTCCAGATCGCCTTTTCCACCGGCTGCCTTGCGGGTGTCTCCGCTGCGGAATATTCGCTTGCTGCCCGTGTTTGAAAATGTATTTACAAAAAAGCAGAGTGCCGTTCGCTCTGCTTTTTTTGTATTGCCGCGGCATTTACAATTCGCCTCCGTGCGGGCGTGGGCAGGGGATAATGCGCCGAAAAATATACCAAACCGCCGAAAAATCGCGAATGTTTACAATATAACCGAATCCGATATATCATTCTGAAATATATATGTGATAATCTTTGCGCATAGGATGGAGTGGACCCGGCGCAGAACCGGTTCGCGTACTTTCCCCCTGCTGCAAAGATCCGTTTTGCGTACAGGCTCCCCGCCGTGTTGGGGTAGCTGTGCGCATTTTTTGTTTCGGAACAGGTTTTCCGGCTTTTTACTTTACGGTGCAGCCGTTTGCACTTTTGCCGGGGTGATTTAACGAATGTACCCGAATAAGGAGTTTTCAACATGAAGCAAATGACACTCTCCCGCAGAAAGGTAAGGTGTTTCCCGAAAACGATTTTAATAGTCGCATAGCGCTTTGCTTGCCGCTGTGCGCCGCGACCGATAAAGCAATTGTATCCGTTCATCAGTGCTACGACTATAATTCAATTATTATAAGGAGCAACCAATGAAAAAGATCAATAAATTGCTGTCCGTGGTTTTGACATTCTGTAGATTAAAAAGGAGCGAAACAGTATTATGAAGAAAATCATTGTCATCACATTGGCGCTTATAATGCTCGCGGCAGTCTTTCTTTCCTGCGCACAGAATGATGCGGAATCGAGCAGCACCGCGGAGGAAACCTCGGGGCAGGCATCTACCGCCGGGCAAAGCAGTGAAAGCAACGAAATCTCCCACAAACGGTGGGAATATAAACCGCCCTTTGATTTGACCCCCATAGAAAACAGCTTTGAGATTCCCGGATCGGATTTTGTTCCCAGCGGCGGCGATCCATATTACGAATATTACGGCTCTGAGTTGGCAAATGCCATTGACTTTCTGAAGATATATACGCAAGACGAACTAGAAGCCGTATTTGATAAATATATGGAAAAAGGGAATTTCCCTTTAATGCTTCCGGAGCCATATGTCATTGTACGGGACCTGAAGGTTAAAAAGGAAGATTTCTTATGGGCATACAGGCATGCCGGTAGACTTGTCGATCTGTATTACAACGATAAAAGTGAATGGGATAGAGAAGAAGAAATAATGAAGAAGCTGAAGCTGAATAAGGTGTACTATTATAAGCACAGGCTTTACTTTATTGATGAGCTTTACTATTTGGATACGGAAACGCTCCGCGAAATGGCGGAAAACGGAGGGCTGTTGGATTATTTCGATTATACCAAAGCATATGAATTCACCGATGAATATGAGGAAATGAAGTTCTGGCAGGCGGCATACCTGATCAAGCAGAGGCTCGGCGTAATCGATTAAACGTACACACGGCTCCCGCGGCGGCGTTTCGCTGCGGGAGCCGCGCTCTTAACCATACATTCACCCTATCTTAGGAGGCAACAAAGCATGAAAAGGTATCGCATAATTGTTATTGCTGCGGTGATCGCCGCGATAGCGGCAGTGATCACCGGGTGCACGGGCGGCGGGGGCGAAAGCTCCGCGCCGGGCGAAAGCTCCGCCGCAGGGCAGAAGCTTGCATATCTTACCGACGAGCTTCCGCATTATGACACGGTGACCGCGCTGCGCAGCGCGGCCACGGAGATTTATACCGGCTGGATATTTGGGAGGGCACGGAGAAGGAGATATACTTCGAAGCCGGTAAATCCGAAAAGGACGGGATAGATGCCGGGCTGCGCACCGTTTACAGAATCGGCCCTGAAAGCGTATACAAGCATTCCGGATATCTGCGGGATGACGGGGATGAAGTGCTTGTGTATATCCCCGGCGGGCTGGCGGGCTATAACGAAGAAGCCCAGTGCGAAGCGCTGCGGAACGCCGGGATGTATGACGAGGCAGCCGGTATCCCGGTGTATGCACAGGCAAAGCCGCTTGAGGTCGGGGGCAAATATCTCTTTTTTGCCGCCGGCAAAAGGAACACCTGCCGCCGCGCGGTGAATATCGATCAATTTGCCTTTAATACCGAATCCGGCGAAAAAAGCGGCGGGTTTGCTTATTCGGACATGGTATCCGTGACAAACCCGGGATCCCTGCTGAACAAAGAGCAGAAGGCAAAGCTTGCAGAGGTGCGCGCGCAAAAGGTGAGGTTCGCCGGAACATATTTCTTTGAAGAAGCAATGATACTCGGAAAAACCGACTCCTCACAGCATATAAAAAATATAGATACCGTGCGCGATATCATCAAGCGCTGCGGCGGGGAAAATGCACGGATAGAAGATGTTCTGGATGCGATAGCAGAAATACAGCCTTATCCGGATTGCGAGTGGGGCAGCGGTTTGAGCTTTGTCGAATACTGGCTCGATGAAGACGGCGGCGAGTATATAACCTGCAGCAGCCTGCGGGAATACACACCTATATATTATGTGCATCATGATCAATCGAGCGGCGAAGTCGTGAAAGAGCTGCTTTGCCCGCTGAAAGCCGAATAAAAATACACCCGTGGAGCTTTTTACAGCCCCGCGGGTATTTTTGATTGTTTAGTGGGGTTAAGCCCTTTTGCCGACTTTCAGCTTCGAAAGCAGGACAAACACCGCGATAAGCAGCACGACCGAGCCGCCGAGCACGGCATACATCGCGCCGGTGCTTACATCACGCCCGAAGAAGCTCAGCGTGCAGTCTACGGAGCCCTTTATCCCCTCTATGACATCATCCGGGAAGCCGGCGGCGGACATTTCCGCAAAAGCACCGCGCAGGTAATGGCTGCGGATAAGGGAGGTGCCGTATGTGCCCGGCAGGAACATGAGCACGTTGCGCAAGCCTTCCGAAAACTGCGACATGGGCATATAAGCGCCGCAGATAAAGCCGTAACCTGCGGAAACGATCGTTCCCACTGCGGACATCTGCCCTTCGGTGGATATAAACAGATTGACGATGCTTGAAAGCGCCGTGCCGAACATCACGAGCAGGAAAATATCGCAGAATATAAGAAGCACATCCGAAGCGCTGATATAGCTGCCTACGAAGTGGAGGTAGATGAACCCGATACCCGCCGCGCCGAAGCAGACAAGCAGCGTGGAAAACACCGTTGCAAGGTAATAGCCGAGCGAGATGCAGCCCCTGCCCGCGGGGGTCATGTAAAGATCGTTCACCGTGCCGCGCGCCTTATCCTGCACGCAAATAAGGTTGCAGCAGAAGGCGACGGTTATGCAGCTCACCGCAAGCAGCGAGGATATGAGCTGTCCGCCGACGGTTGCATCTATGATATCCCCCATATCCGGCATACCGGCGGGCAGACCGGAAACGAAGGAATTGCGGTATACCCGCGCGAGGAATGTCGCATACAGCACGAGCAGTATTATCGGGGTTATCATCGCCGAGAAAAACATACCCTTGTCCTTGAAAAAGAGCTTGCAGTTGCGGCGGGTGAGATTGTAAAGACCTGTCATTGTGCCGAACCTCCCGGGAGATTTTTGCCTGTGACGTTCAGGAAAACGTCGTCCATGCGCCCCTTGATAACCTCATAATCGGTAAAAACGTCGGGGTGCGCGGTGATAAGCCGGGTTGCCTCCGCCGTGTCGCGCACGGTTATGCGGACGGCGATGATGCCGGGGAGCGGTTCGAGGCCCGGGCCGACCTGCCGTGCCGTATCGGCGGCGCCTTCGCCGTAAAGCAGGATATAGTCGCCCGCATAGGCGTTTTTGAGCGCGAGCGGAGAGCCCTCCGCCGCGACGGAGCCTACATCGATTATCACGACATAATCCGAATCCGCCGCTTCCTCCATATAATGCGTGGTGAGGAAAACGGTCAGCCCTTCGCTTTTGCGCAGCCCGGTGACCGTCTGCCACAGGAGCCTGCGGGTCTGCGGGTCGAGCCCGGTGGTGGGTTCGTCGAGTATGAGTATTTCCGGGCGGTGGACAAGCGCGCGTGCGATATCGATCCGCCGTCTTTGCCCGCCGGAAAGCTTGCCGACAGGGCGTTCGAGCAGGTCGGAAAGCAGTAAAAGCTCGCTCAGCTCGTCAAGCCGGTTGGAAAATTCCTGCCCGCGGATGCCGTAAAGCGCTGCGCGCGTGCGGAGGTTATCCCGCGCGGTAAGAGCGCTGTCCAAAACCGAATTCTGGAACACCACACCAAGCCTGCGCGCCGTTTCGGTACTGCCGGGGCGGCTGCCGCAAACGGAAATGCTGCCGCTGTCGGGCGCAAGCCTGCCGCAGATCATGGATATTGTCGTGGATTTCCCCGCGCCGTTCACGCCGAGGAAGGAAAACGATTCCCCTTTGCGGACAGAGAAGGAAATGCCGTTGACGGCCTTTATTTCGCCGAATGATTTGTGTAAATTCTCTATTTCTATGACCTTTTCCAAGCGGAGTGCCTCACTTTCTCAGGTTGGGGTGGGCATGTGTGATGCGTTCTGCCTCATCGGTGCCGACAGCCTGCGGCCGCACATGGGCGGGCGTTTCGGCGCCGTTGCGGAGCATGGCGACCGTTCCGCCGAACATCCTGCCCAGCTTTGTCGCGGCTTCCGCTTCCGAAAAATCGCACATCCCGGTTGCGCACAGCACGCAAAGCCCGTAGGTGTATATCCACATCTGCTCGAACATCTGCTCCGCCTGCGCCGCATCGGCATGGTAATCGCGCATGATTATGCGGATATCCTCCTCCCGCCCGAAGCGTACTGCCTTCACTGCCAGGGCAATATCATCGTGAACGCCGGTGGGCGCCATGAACATCATGCGGAAGAGATTTTTTTCCTTCTGCGCGAATTTTATCCACTGCATACCGCGTTTTTTGTATGCGGGGCTGTAATTATCCGCAACGATCATATATTCGGAAAAAAGCCTGTCGGCTTTCTCGCGCACGGCATCGCGGACTTCGTCCATATCCTTAAAGGCGGAAAAGACCGGGCAAACCGAGCAGCCGACTCTTTTTGCCAGCGCCCGCGCGGTGAGCGCGTCCGTGCCCTCCTCGCGTACCAGATCGAAAGCGGCGGTGGCGAGTTCTTCCCTTGTGAAACGTATTTTCGGCGGCATTGTAAAAAGCCCTCCTTTTGGTTTTGTTATATATCATACGTTATACATTATACTCATGCCTGCGTGTTTGTCAAGCGTTTTTTTCGGTTTTTTTGCGCGGCGATTGACATATCCGCCCGAAAATGGTATCATTTTTTATGCAATATGCAGATCAGGGAGGTAAAACGCACAATGAACGAAGTAATGAACAACATACTCACGCGGCGCAGTGTCCGCCGCTATAAGCCCGAACCCGTCGAACGCAGGCTGATCGACACCGTTATCGAAGCGGGGCTTTATGCGGCGAGCGGCATGAACCGCCAGAGCGCGATATTTATCCCCGTGACCGACCGTGCGCTGCGCGACAGGCTTTCCGCCATGAATGCCGCCGTTATGGGGCGCGAGGGGATCGACCCTTTTTACGGCGCGCCAGCGGTGATAATCGTACTTGCGGACAAGACCGCGCCCACCTATGTGTATGACGGCGCTCTTGCAATGGGCAACATGATGCTTGCGGCACATTCGCTCGGGCTGGCAAGCTGCTGGGTGCACCGTGCGAAGGAGGAATTCGAATCCGCCGAGGGCAGGGAAATACTTGACTCTCTCGGTATACACGGCGATTACGAGGGGATCGGGCACCTGATACTCGGCTATGCAGGCGGCGAATATCCCGCGCCCGCTCCGCGCGCGGAGGGCAGAGTTTTCGGCTGAGCCGCGGCGTGATAATAAAAAAATACAGCGTTCCCGCCATTGCTTCGGCAGGAGCGCTGTTTTCTTTATGCTTTTTTATGCGAGCTTCGAAAGATCAAACGTGCCGAGGTATGCGCGCTTAACATACAGGTAATCTGCGGCGTTTATACTGCCGTTACCGTCGACATCCGCGTTTTCGAGCACTATTCCGCCGCCGAACGTGCCGAGTATCCAGCGTTTCAGGTACAGGCAATCGAGCGCGGTTATTTCGCCGTCGCCGTCAATATCGCCGGGGGATCGTGGTGCGGTTTCGGCTGCCGCGCCGCATTCGGTGCATTTCTTTACCTTTTTGCCGTTTTCGATAACCCAATCTTTGCCCGGCGTGTGCTGCTTTGCGGGTATTTCACCGCCGCAAACGGTGCATTCGGCTG
>USHI01000071.1 GCA_900554405.1 uncultured Eubacteriales bacterium
GTCAAATATAACTTCTAATATCATTTGACGTGTGTCAAATAATATGCATACTTCTTTTATTCACCAGTTCCTCTCCGCTGTTTTCATGTTATAATGAAGCATGTCATCCGGTTCCGCCTGGTGACATGTAATACAACCATCAGATATCAGGAGGAGAGTATACATGAACGTTGTTATTGCCATCGATTCTTTTAAAGGAAGCATGACTTCCCTTGAGGCCGGGGAGAGTGCCTCTGCCGGAATCCGGCGCATATATCCGGATGCAGATATCACCATCCGCCCACTTGCAGACGGTGGCGAAGGCACGGTGGACGCTTTGACGCTTGGCTGTGGCGGCACATGCACACAGGTATGCGTAACCGGGCCTCTTGAAAAACCGGTGCTTTGCAGTTACGGCATTCTGGATGCTGGCAAAACTGCAGTCATCGAAATGTCCGGAGCTGCCGGAATTACACTCCTTTCCGAAACCGAACGGAATCCTTTGTATACAACGACCTACGGGGTTGGGGAAGTCATCAGAGACGCCATTGCCAGAGGCTGCAGACATTTTATTATAGGAATCGGCGGAAGTGCCACAAACGATGGAGGAACCGGTATGCTGCAGGCACTGGGATTTGACCTGCTGGATCAGGAAGGGGTTCCGGTACGTCATGGTGCTCTGGGCTTAAAGGATCTGGCTGTAATTTCAGACTCCCATGCGCTGCCGGAACTGAAAGAGTGTACGTTTCGGATTGCCTGCGATGTGACAAATCCGCTTTGCGGCGAAAACGGCGCGGCGCGGGTGTTTGCGCGGCAGAAGGGCGCTTCCGAACGCGAAATATCGCTTTTGGACGAATATGCCGCTTCCTTTGCTCACGCCGTGGGTATAGATCCGCTTTCCGCCGGCGCAGGCGCGGCAGGCGGTACGGGCGGCGCGCTTATATCCGTGCTCGGCGCGGAGTTCGTTTCCGGCGCTTCGCTTCTCACGGGGGCAGAACGCTTCCGCGAGGCGCTTTCGGGCGCTTCGCTCGTTCTCACCGGCGAGGGCAATACCGACGGGCAGACTGCCTCCGGCAAGCTTGTCTGTGCGGTGGCGGATGCGGCAAAGGGCGCCGGAGTGCCCTGCGTTGCCATTTCCGGCGGGCTTTCCTCCGGGTGCGAGCTGCTTTACAGCCACGGTGTCACGGCGATGTTTTCGCTGTGCAGCCGCCCCGCAAGCCTTGAATACTGCATGGAAAACGCTGGGTTGCTTATGGAATCCGCGGCATACAATGTTGCAAGGCTCGTTTCCGCTTCGGCGGGGGAAAAACAATAAAAAAAGCAGCGTTTCTGCCAAAGCATCGGCGGAAACGCTGTTGTATCTTGCTGCTTTATATATCCGTGTTGGGTATAAACGCCGTCAGCACCCCGTGCATGACATAACGTTCGCTTCTGTCGGAGGAGACGTTTGCACAGGTCACAAGCGTGCATATGCGTGAATCGGCGCTGTACGGGTTGGTAACGGAAAAGGTGTTGAGCGAGGTTATCTTTTGCAGGAAGGCAAGGTAATCCTCCGAGCCGGCAAAATCGACATTGATAAAGAACGCCTGATTGTTGCGGTATGCGCTCAGCAGCTTGTAAATGTAAATGCCTTCTTCGCGGTAGACTTCGATGGTGAGCGTTTTTGCTTCGGTATTGCGGTTCGCACTTTCCATGAATGTCTTTAATGTCCGGAACATTGTACCGTTCTTCATGCAGTGACCGTAAAAGACACTGTTGTAATTTTCGGGATAATTGTCCGAAAGACGGAAATCGGCAAAAACGCTGCCGGAATCGGTATAATTGCCCTGGAAATCGTGGTTGAGGTAATAATCGTTGTCGTCGCTCTTCATAACGGGGTAATCGATCCGCGTGTGGCTGACATATATCCAGGCATAGGTAGAAGGGTATCTCGACCTCATGGAAAGAAAGTTGTAATAATACTTGCTCTGCCTGTCGCGATCCTCTACCGAATCGACATCACCGATATAGTTTTTGTAATTGCCGCCGGAATCAAGCATTTCGCGCAGGGTAAACATGGATGCCGGTTCGAGCAGGGGCGAAGAACGCTTTACCGCCGAGGTGTTCACGTCGGCACGGATGGAATCGTATTTATCGTTGGTGTCGCGTGTTTCGATATAGCCGGATACCAGCATATAAAGCGAATAGGAAAACACAGCGAGGCAAAGCGCGATCAGCAGACAGCGAAGCAGAAGCGAAGGTAAAAGCTCCTTTTTATCGCCCGAGGCATCGCCGCCGACATCGGCAGAGGTGAACCCGGCAAACGAATCCTTAAAAGAGCCGTGAGCGTTGTCCTGCAAAACGAACGCCTCCTTTCACCCTATATTATACGCAAAGTTGCACTAAAAAGCAAGCCGTGAGGCGCTTTATTTCAAAAATCGTTACAAAACAATTCCGCGCGGGAAAATTTCGGGAAAAACGGTTGACTTTTCGCGCGATTGGTATAGAATGTAAAATAGTGTTTTATGATTACTTTCCGGAGGAACGAAAGAACAATGGCTATCAAAGCAAAACAGCTCGAAAAAAACAAATATGAATTCAGCTTCACTATCGAAAAGCCGGTGTTCGATGCCGAGATCGAAAAGGTCTACCGCAAGAACGCACCCAAGATGAACATACCCGGCTTCCGCAGGGGCAAGGCTCCCAGGCACATTATCGAAAAGATGTACGGCGCAACCGTATTTTATGATGAAGCACTCGACAATCTTCTCCCCGAAGCATATGAAAAGGCTCTCGGCGAAACCAAGCTCGAAGCGGTCAGCCGCCCGGAACTGGATATTGTCTCTATCGACGATAACGGCGTATGCCTGAAAGCGGCGGTGTGGGTCAAGCCGGAGGTCGAAATTTCCGAATACAAGGGCATTACCGTGGATAGGGAAGCCGTAAACGTTACCGAAGAGGACATACTCAAAGAGATCGACCTCACCCGCGAACGCAACGCCCGTATGCTCACTGTCGAAGATCGTGCAGCGGCGGACGGCGACACAGCCGTGATCGATTTCGAAGGATTTGTGGACGGTGTCGCGTTCGAAGGCGGCAAGGGCGAAAACTATTCGCTCCGGCTCGGCAGCGGCAGCTTTTTCCCCGGGTTCGAAGATCAGGTTATCGGCCATAAGACCGGCGAGGAATTCGATATCAACGTCACCTTCCCGGAGGAATACGGGGCGGAAAACCTTGCCGGCAAGGCAGCCGTGTTCAAAATAAAGCTTCACGAGATCAAGGTCAAGGAGCTCCCCGTGCTCGATGATGAATTTGTAAAGGACGTTTCCGAATTCAACACCGTGGACGAATACAAAGAGGATGTTAAGAAGCACCTCACCGAACGCCGCGAGGCTCAGGAGGACAACAAGGTCGAAAACGCGCTTATCAATGCGCTGCTCGAAAATACCACCGTCGATATCCCTCAGTGCATGATAGATAACGAGGTGGACGGCTATGTCCGCGATTACGAATACAGACTTCGCTCCCAGGGCGGCAGCCTTGATATGTACTTCAAGTACACCGGCATGACAATGGAACAGCTCCGCGAAAACTTCAAGGCGGATGCCGAAAAGCAGGTCAAGACACGCCTCGCGCTCGGCAAGGTTGCCAAATCCGAAAAGCTCAAGGCGCTCAAAAAGGATCTTGATGCCGAATACAAGAAGATAGCCTCGGGCTATAATGTTGATGTCGAAACCGTCAAGACGAGCATTCCCG
The DNA here is from genome assembly GCA_900554405.1 of uncultured Eubacteriales bacterium. Classification (GTDB taxonomy): domain Bacteria; phylum Bacillota; class Clostridia; order Oscillospirales; family CAG-382; genus Coliplasma. The sequence continues at coordinate 3,715 of USHI01000071.1, forward strand.
CCGAAAGCATCAGCGAGGATATCGTGCTTCGCAAGGCAGTGGACTTCATCAAGGAAAACGCCGTTATCAACCAAAAATAATCGAAAGGTCTGGTCAATATGTCATTGGTACCGATGGTCGTCGAACAAACGGCGCGCGGAGAACGCTCCTACGATATTTTTTCGCGCCTGCTTAACGACAGGATAGTATTCATAGGCGAGGAGATAAACGACACCGTTGCCTCGCTCGTGGTGGCACAGCTGCTGTTCCTCGAAAGTCAGGATCCGGAAAAGGAAATATCGCTTTATATCAATTCCCCCGGCGGAAGCATCAGCGCGGGCATGGCGATATACGACACAATGAACTATATCAAATGCCCTGTCAGTACTATCTGCATCGGTATGTGTGCAAGCATGGCTGCGTTCCTTCTTGCCTGCGGCGAAAAGGGGCGCAGGATCGCTTTGCCGCATTCCAAGATAATGATCCACCAGCCGCTTATCGGCGGGAATTATCGCGATCAGGCGACTAATCTCGAAATTGAAGCGGCCGAAATGCTGCGCACCCGCGAAATGCTGAACGATATCCTGGCATCCGTCACCGGCAAGAGCCGCGAACAGATCGATGCCGATACGGACAGGAACAACTATATGGATGCCCTCACCGCAAAGGAATATGGGCTCGTGGACAACGTTATCGGGAAGAGAGAATGATCCGCTATGGCAAAAAGCAATAAAATATGCGGCTTCTGCGGCAGACCTACCGACCATGTCACCACGCTCGGGATCGAGGGCAACAGGATCGATTTCTGCGACGAATGCCTTTCGCTTTGCTGCGAAATAGCCGCGGAATACGAAGAAACGCTCGCCTCCGGCGACAACTCATCAGAAAAAGCGGCGGCAGAGCACAAGGGCGCGAATCTGATAAAGCTGCCCAAACCGGCGGAGCTGAAAGCCGAGCTGGACAAGTATGTTATCGGTCAGGACGAAGCGAAAAGGACACTTTCCGTCGCCGTTTACAACCATTACAAGCGTATAAACGCGCTTGCGGCAGCGGGCGGTAAGCCGTCGGAAGACGATGTAGAGATCGGCAAAAGCAATATCCTTCTGCTCGGGCCCACGGGCGTCGGCAAAACTCTGCTGGCGCAGACGCTTGCACGGATGCTGGATGTGCCCTTTGCCATAGCCGATGCGACAACGCTTACCGAAGCCGGATATGTCGGCGAGGATGTTGAAAATATCCTTCTTCGGCTTATTCAGGCGGCGGATTTCGATGTGAGCAAGGCGGAACGGGGGATCATCTTTATCGACGAAATAGATAAGATCTCCCGCAAGAGCGAAAACCGCTCTATCACCCGCGATGTTTCGGGCGAGGGCGTTCAGCAGGCTCTGTTGAAGATAGTGGAGGGAACCGTTTCCAACGTTCCTCCGCAGGGCGGCAGAAAGCACCCGAACCAGGAATTTATTCAGATCAATACCGCAAACATACTTTTTATCTGCGGCGGTGCGTTTGACGGTATGCGCGAGATCGTGGAAAATCGTCTCGGCAGGGCGACAGTCGGCTACAACGCGCCCACGCTTTCCGCTGCGGAACGCAAAAAGAGCGCCGACCTTCACAAGGTAACCCAGCAGGATATCATCAAATACGGTCTTATTCCGGAGCTTGTCGGCAGGCTTCCCGTCATAACCGTGCTCGACCCGCTGGATAAGGAAGCGCTTGTCCGCATCCTTACGGAACCGAAAAACGCGCTTACAAAGCAATATAAAAAGCTTTTCGAATACGACGGAGTGGAGCTCGAATTCACGCCCGAAGCACTCGATGCCATCGCCGAAAAGGCTGCTGCGCTCCAAAACGGTGCGCGCGGGCTCCGGTCGGTGACAGAAAAGATAATGAACGGCTATATGTTCGATATCCCCTCGAACCCGGAAACGAAAAAGCTTGTAATAACAAAAGAAATGATCGGATAACGCCGGTCGCATAAGGAGTTATAATGACAGCTATCATTCTCGCTGCCGGTTTGGGCAGCCGTTACGGCGGTCTTAAACAGATCGACCCTGTCGGGCATCACGGCGAGTTTATTATCGATTATTCGGTATACGATTGCGTTCGTGCCGGCTTCGATAAGGTCATCTTTATCATCAAGGAGGAAAACCTGGAAGAATTCGAGGAAACCATCGCTTCCCGCGTGAGCGGAAGCATAAAGGTCGAATATGCCTTCCAGAACCCGGATGATCTTCCCGACGGATTTGCCGCTCCGGCGGAACGTACAAAGCCGTGGGGTACCGCGCACGCGCTTCGCGCCTGCCGCAATATCGTGGATGAAAAATTCGTCATCTTCAATGCCGATGATTTCTACGGCTACGAAACCTTCCGCAATATGTACGAAAGCCTTTCGGATGTGAACGACACCATGTTTTCCATGCCGGGATACATTCTGGCAAACACACTTTCGGAAAACGGCCATGTCGCACGCGGTGTTGCCGTTACCGAAAACGGCTGCATAAAGCAGATACGCGAGATCAAAAAGATCATGCGTATCGACGGCAAAACCGAATACGAAGAAAACGGTATTTGGCAGCCGATAGACGAAAATTCCCCTGTTTCCATGAACTTCTGGGGCTTCACCCCCGCGATATTCGCGTATATCGAGAAAGGCTTTTCGGATTTCCTGCGCAATCCCGCCACCGATCTTCTTAAAGACGAATACTATATCCCCAACGTTGTTGATGAAGGTGTTCGTTCCGGCGCATTCGCTTGTAGGGTGATACACACCGGCGCAAGGTGGATGGGCGTTACATACCGCTCCGACAAACCCGCTTTCGTGGAATTTCTGAACGCAAAGATCGCTTCCGGCGAATATCCGGAAAATCTTTGGGGTGTCTGAACCCACGGCGGCAATATGCAGCAACGGGCTCCGCTTTCGGGAGGGGCTTCATAAGGAAGAAGGCAATGCAAAATCTGCACTGCCTTCTTTTTTTACGATCCGAAAACGGGTGGTATACCGGTTTTGGCGACAAAATCCGATGCTTGCCGTATCTATGGACAATAGTGATATTCCGTGCTTAGCCCGGAGTGATATTTTCCTTTTCGGAAAGTGATATAAAAGCCTCCCGGCTTTTGTGGTATTATATTCGCCGCCTTAACTGCCGCAGGCAATATCACTATGCGAAGCATAATA
>USHI01000072.1 GCA_900554405.1 uncultured Eubacteriales bacterium
TGAACTTGAAAAAGGAGTGTTTTTTCCATGGCGATTTTGGTAAACGGCGGCGCCGGATACATCGGCGGACACACCTGCGTCGAGCTGCTCGAGCAGGGCATGGATGTGGTCGTCATAGACAATCTCGTCAATTCCAGCGCAAAGTCTCTCGATCGCGTGGAGCAGATAACCGGGAAACGTCTCGCCTTTTATCAGGAGGACGTGAGGGACCGGGCCGCGCTCGACAGGATATTTGAAAAGCACGACATCGGCTGCGCCATCCATTTTGCGGGGCTGAAGGCCGTGGGCGAATCGGTGGCAAAGCCGCTTGAATATTACCATAACAACATTACCGGAACACTCAACCTGCTGTTCGAAATGCGCGAACGCAAATGCTTCAAGCTGATCTTTTCTTCCAGCGCAACGGTTTACGGCAAACCCGCCAGTGTCCCGATACGCGAGGATTTCCCGCTTTCCACAACAAATCCCTACGGCACTACAAAGCTGTTTATAGAACGCATACTTCAGGATCTGTGCGTGAGCGACGAACGCTTTTCCGTTGTACTTCTGCGCTACTTCAATCCCATCGGCGCCCATTCGAGCGGGCTTATCGGCGATGATCCCAACGGTATCCCCAACAACCTCATGCCGTATATCACCCGTGTCGCCAAAGGTGTGCTTCCGCACCTGAACATTTTCGGCAAGGATTACGAAACACCCGACGGCACCGGCGTGCGCGATTATATCCATGTGCTTGACCTTGCTTCCGGGCATTATGCCGCGCTCAAAGCGCTTTCCGCTCCCGGCGTGCATATTTATAACCTCGGTACCGGCAAGGGGTATTCGGTGCTGGAGCTTGTGAACGCGTTCGAGCGTGTCACCGGTGTCCGCATTCCTTATATCATAGCTCCGCGCCGCCCGGGCGATATCGCAGAGTGCTATGCGGATGCGACAAAAGCATACGAAGAGCTCGGCTGGAAGGCAACACACACGCTCGACGAAATGTGCGAAAGCGCCTGGAATTTCGAGCTTGCGCATAAATAAAACGGGGTGAAGCTTTTTGTTCCGAAGGTTTTTCAGCGGCAGATACGGGTTTGATAATCTCGGCTTTGCCGTTACCGTTGCGGCGCTCATAGTCGGTATCGTTTCGACGTTTTTCAACGGCATTGCCGGGTGGGTGCTGCGCATTGTCCAATCGCTTCTGCTTATATACGTCTTTGTGCGGGCGCTTTCCCGCAATCACGGAGCGCGCCGCCGCGAAAACGCAAAATATCTGCGCGCCTCCGCTTCGGTGCGCAAATTCTTCCGACCGATTTCCGAATGCCTTGCAAGGCACTTCGGCGACAGGGCGCATAAATACTTCAAATGCCCCGGATGCCGTGCCGTTTTGCGTGTCCCACGCGGGCACGGAAAAATAACCGTGACCTGCCCGAAATGCGGTCGCAGGTTTGACAAAAGGAGTTGAAACGATGAAAAAGCTCACAGCACTCGCGCTTGCCGTGATCATTGCGGCAATGCTTCTTGCCGCCTGCAGCGGCGGAGGAGGGGAAAGCTCCTCCGCGGTCTCCGCGCCCGGCGACGGGCAAGGCGGGATCGCCGATATTTCGGATACCGTTTCCAGGCATCACGGCGGCAGTCCTTCCGATATATCGAGCACGCCCGAACCGGATCCCGATCCCGGGCCTGAACCGGAGCCTGAACCTGAACCGGATCCCGAACCGGATCCCGAACCGGTAAAGCCCGACACGCTCGAGGGGCTGGATATTGCAAACCTTAATCTCGGCAGCCCCGCATCGCGCTGGCGTATCGCCATAACCAAGGAAAGCGCTCTGAATGCAGTAAAGGTCGTTGCATCTTATTACGATCCTGTCAACGCTGTGTACGACGGCAGTGTTACAAGGTTCTTTACGAACGATATGCAGTTTCTGAAAGCCGTTCCCGGAGATTACACCTATGTATGCACCTGCAACGGATTTTTCGATAAAACGCTCGAACACGGCTATGTTGTGGATAACCGCAAGGATTATATCCTTATAACCGAGGCACCTCCCCACGGCCACGGCGCCATGTCCGGCGGGTATTATTATTGCACGAAGTACGGGGTGCCGATCCGGCGCAGCATATCCGAAGGTCCGACCGAGCTTGAACGCATTCCGGACGGCGTTCTCGTCCCCTGCGTGGAATATTCCGGCGACATACTTGAGGAGTTTTCCGCAGAGCTTGCCGGGAAGAAGTACGGACTTTCCGGTAACGAAGGCATTGTCGTTCCGTTCGAGTACGATAATATAACGATTTCCCACTGGGGTGTATGCGTTTACCGTGCCGAAAAGGACGGGCGCGTATATTATTTCGATACAAAGGGCAAACTCCTTACACCGGAAGGGTTTTCCTGCGGCGGTGATGTTTATGAAAACCGCGCGCTGGTGTTCGAGGGAAGCCAGGGCTACATTATCGAATTTTCGTAAAAAATATCCGACAAAGCACTTGCGTAAAAGCAGGTGCTTTGCTATGATTGAAGCAGTTTTTGCTTATCGGGAAATATTCAAAATGAAAAACTTATCCGTCTTTCTGAAAGACTACAAAAAAGAAAGCATACTTGCGCCCGCGTTCAAGCTGCTCGAGGCGGTGTTCGACCTTCTCGTTCCGCTTGCTGTCGCAAGGATGATCGATGCTTCCGACCGCGGCACGGTGTTCCTTTACTTCGGTGCGCTGCTGCTTATGGCGGCAGTCGGACTGAGCTGCACCGTCGTCGCGCAGTATTATTCCGCGCGGGCGAGCGTGGGGTTCGCCGGAAAGCTCCGCATGGCGCTGTTCGGAAAGATACAGTCGCTTTCGCTTTCCGATGTCGATACCATCGGCGGCGATACGCTTATCACCCGCCTTTCCGGGGATGTGAACCAGGTGCAGAACGGTCTGAATCTCGCATTGCGCCTTCTTTTGCGCAGCCCGATGATAGTTATCGGCTGCACGGTCATGGCGTTTCTGATCGATGTAAAGAGCGCTGCTGTCTTTGCCGTGACGGTGCCGATCCTTTTTGCCGTGACATTTATTATTATGAAGCTGAGCATACCCCTTTTCGGGCGCGCACAGTCGGCGCTCGACAAGGTCACGCTCCACACGCGTGAAAGCATTACCGGCGCACGGGTCATACGCGCCTTCTGCCGCGAGGAAACGACGGTTTCGGAGTTTGATGCGGAAAATGAAAGGCTCACGAAGCTCAATCTGTTTGTCGGCCGCCTTTCGGCACTGCTTAACCCGCTCACATATGTCCTTATCAACCTTGCCGCGGCGCTGCTTATCCGCCGTGCGGGCGAAAGCGCGGGCGAAGGGCTTATCGGCAGGGGCGAGGTAGTGGCGCTGTACAATTATATGCTGCAGATTATCGTGGAGCTGATAAAGCTTACTTCGCTCATAATCACGCTCAACCGCTCGCTTGCCTGCGCAAAGCGGGTTTCGGATGTGCTTTCGGCTTCGCCGGATATGTCGTATCCGGATTCCGGGGCGGAAATGGCGGATTCCGGCGTGCGGTTCGATAACGTCTCCTTTGCATACCGCTTTGCCGGCGCGAACAGCCTTTCCGGGGTGAGCTTTTATGCCCGCCCGGGCGAAAAGGTGGGTATTATCGGCGGTACCGGCAGCGGCAAAACGACACTTGTCGATCTGATCCCGCGGTTTTATGATGCAAGCGCGGGCAGAGTGGAAGTCGGCGGCAGGGACGTGCGCGAATACCCGCGCGGCGAGCTGATAAAAAATATCGGTATTGTACCGCAGCGCGCGGCGCTTTTCCGCGGTACCGTGCGTGAAAACCTTATGCTCGGTTCGGAAAACGCGACGGAGGAGGAGCTCTGGCAGGCATTGGATGCCGCACAGGCGCGCGGTGTTGTCGAATCGAAAAAGGACGGTCTTGATTCCTTTGTGGAGCAGGGCGGCGGGAACTTTTCCGGCGGTCAGCGCCAAAGGCTCACGATCGCACGCGCACTTGTGAAAAAGCCGCTGATACTGATCATGGACGACAGCTCCAGCGCGCTCGATTATGCGACGGATGCGGCGCTCAGGAAAGAGGTTTGCGCGCTTGAAGGCGTTACGGTGTTTATCGTTTCGCAAAGGATCGCGGGGGTTCGCGATTGCGACAGGATACTTGTGCTCGATAACGGTGCGCTTGTAGGGAACGGCACCCACGGCGAGCTTTTGAAGGAATGCGGGGTATACCGCGATATTTATCGCTCGCAGTTCCCGGATGACGAAGGCGAAAAGGAGGCAGAAGCGTAATGAAAAAATACGATAAAAGTATTGTAAAACGGCTGCTTCCGTATATAGCGCGGCACAAGGCGGCGTTTGCCGCAAGCCTTGCTTTTGCGCTTGCCTCCGTTCTGCTTCAGCTTTATGTTCCGATCGTTTTCGGCGATGCGATCGACTGCATTTCCGTAAGCGGCGAAACGGATTTTGCCGCCATGGGGCGCTGTCTTGCCGTTGCCGCGCTGCTTGCGGCGGCATCGGGTGTTTTTACGCTGCTGATGAACCTGCTCAACAACCGTATCGCCTTCGGAACCGTCGCGGATATACGCTCGCAGGCGATAAGGCATATCCAGCGCATTCCCGTTTCATATATGGACACGCACGAGACAGGCGATCTGCTCAGCCGTGTTATTACGGATACGGATATGCTCACGGACGGTCTGCTTCTCGGCTTTTCGCAGATATTCACCGGGGTGCTGACTATCGCCGTAACATTGGTTTTCATGTTTTCGGCAAATGTCACCGTTTCGCTCATAGTAGTGCTGCTCACGCCGGTATCCTTCCTTGTAGCGCGGTTCGTTTCGGCGCGATCGTACCGGCTTTTCGGCAGGCAGAGTGGGATCCGCGGCACACAGACGGGCATGATAAACGAATTTGTAACGGAGCAGAAAACCGTGCGTGCCTTCGGTTATGAGGATAGGGCATCCGAAAAGTTCGGCAGGATAAATGACGAGCTGACCGAATGCTCCGTAAAGGCGGTGTTTTACAGCAGCCTGACAAACCCTTCCACGCGGTTTGTGAACAATCTCGTGTATGCCGGTGTCGCGCTCGCGGGGGTGCTGCTTGTGCCGGGCGGCGTGCTTACCGTCGGCGGGCTTTCGGTCATGCTTGCGTATGCAAACCGGTATATGAAGCCCTTCAACGATATAAGCTCCGTTGTTACGGAGCTGCAAAACGCCTTTGCCTGTGCGGCGCGGGTGTTCAAGCTTTTGGATGAGCAGCCCGAAGCGGAGCAGACCGGCGACGTTCTCGGCACCGTGCAGGAGACCAGCGCCATCCTCCACAAGATCATGGTCCCCTACGGTCTCGCCGGCGAGGTCGTCAGCATTGAGAGCGGCGAGCATGTCGTTACCGACACCGTCGCGGTCCTCAAGGACGCAAAGGGCGCGGAGCATGAGGTAAAGATGATGCAGCGCTGGCCCGTCCGTATCGCGAGACCCTATTCCAAGAAGTACGTTCCCAGCCGTCCCATGAACAGCGGACAGCGTATCATCGACACCATGTTCCCCATCGCCAAGGGCGGCGCGGCCGAAGGGCTTACGTTCATGCTCTCCTTTATGGGGGACATACTGAGCGCCAACATGGGCGGCATGCGCGAAATTGATAATATTGACAGGCAGGATGCCGTGCGCCAATGCGCAGCGCGCTTTACAACGCGGCAAATACTGTGTATTATAGATACGATAACAAAGGCAAGCGAAAGCCTTTACCGTGCATCCGGCGGGGAAATGTATCCCGCGGCGGCGCTGGACGGGCTTTTTTTGAGTATATTAAAGGAGCTTAAATAGATGATACGCGTAATAAGCGTTAAGTTCAGGGATGGGGGCAAAAGCTATTTCTTCGATCCCGGCGAACTGGAAATAAAAGAGGGCGACGGCGTTATAGTTGAAACCGCAAGGGGAATAGAATTTGCGGATGTTGTTTCGCCCGTTCAGGAAATAGACGAAGGCCGCGTGGTTGCGCCGCTTAAGGGCGTTATCCGCGTTGCAACGGATTACGACAGGGAGCTGCGCGATACCAACCGCGCCAAGGAAAAGGATGCCTTTGACACCTGCGTAAGGAAGATTGCCGAGCACGGGCTTGACATGAAGCTGGTGGACGTTGAGTATTCCTACAACGGTTCAAAGGTGATGTTCTATTTCACGGCGGACGGCCGCGTGGACTTCCGCGAGCTGGTAAAGGACTTGGCCGGCGTATTCCGCACAAGGATAGAGCTTAGGCAGATAGGCGTGCGGGACGAGGCTAAGATGCTCGGCGGGCTTGGTTCCTGCGGAAGGCCGGTATGCTGCAAGGCGTTTTTGTCGGACTTTGCGCCGGTTTCAATAAAAATGGCGAAGGAGCAGAGCCTTTCTCTCTCCCCAACGAAAATATCAGGCATATGCGGCAGGCTTATGTGCTGCCTTAAATACGAGCAGGATTGCTATGAATCCATGCGCCGGCAGATGCCGCGCCCGGGCCGAGACGTGCGCACGCCCGACGGCGACGGTACGGTGCTTGAAAACAACGTTATAACCGAAAAGACGCGCGTGCGCGTAACGCTTGCGGACGGCACGTTCGACGTGCGGGATTATCCGTTCCGCGAGCTTACGCCGCTCAACACGCGCCATCCTGAGCTGGTTGAAAGCGACGAATCGGCGGACGAAGTGAACGACGATGCAGACGTGCTGATGGACGAGGACGCCGTGGCAATAATCGAAGAAACCGTTGCCGTTGAAGCCGCGCCGCAGGAGCAGTCCAAGCGCCGCCCAAGGCCGGATAAGCCGCGCCGCCCGCGCCCGGACAGGCAGCAGAACGCCCCGGCAGAAGCGGAAGCGGCAGCCGAGCAGCCCAGGCAGGGCGAGG
>USHI01000073.1 GCA_900554405.1 uncultured Eubacteriales bacterium
CAATGCCGCCTGTTTTCCGCGGCGGATGCGGCAGTGCTTGCCGCCTGGCTCGCCGCAACTCTTGCCGCCGCCGCACTCCTGCGCAAAAAGAGTATATAAACAGCGAAAAACACCGGGAACGGCACTTTGACAGGCCTTCCCGGTGCTTTATTTTATAATTTATCCGCCCGCCGGTACAGCCGATGCTCACCGGTTCGGATTCATTATGCCGACACAGTCGTTCCTGCCGACAATGTAATGCTCGATCAGCTCGATATCGTTTGCGGCAAGATGCGCGGCGATATTGCGCGTGGTGATTATATCGTCCTCGCTCGGGAACAGGCTCCCGCTCGGGTGGTTGTGCGCAAGTATAACGGAATGCCCGCCCGTGCGGATAACACCCTCCGTAATGCTGCGCAGCGAAAAGCGTGCGCTGGAAATATCTCCGCGGAAGATCAGATCCCTGCCCAGCAGCGAACCGTTCTGCGCGATATAAAAGGCATAAACCGCCTCCCTCTCGGCATTGCGGAACGCCGAAACAAGATACCGCCTGACCGAATCCGGATCCAGAAAGTTTGCCGCGCCGAAAGCGCCGCCTTCGCGCTGCAAAAGCTCGCGCAGGAGCAGGAAAAACGCAGAGGCATATTCCTTTACGCCGTTCACGGCTTCAAGCTCCTCGCGCCCGGCGTTCAGAACCCCGCGCAGAGTGCCGAACCGTGCAAGCAGCAGCTTTGCAAGCGGCGCGGTATCCACCCGTGGAACGCAATAAAACAGAAGAGCTTCCAGCAGCTTTGCTTCGCCGAATTCCGAAGCGCCGCCCGAAATGACGGCACGGCGTACACGCGCTCTGTGCCCCACCCGCGCGCACGTTGAAGCTTCGCCGCCGCCTTGCTCCCGCAGGGGTTCTTTACCCATTTATGATAGAAAGTGTGTCTCTTGCGATAACAAGCTCTTCGTTGGTGGGGATAACGAGTATCTTAACGCGCGAATTCGCGGAATGTATCTCGAACGGATCCTTCGCTTCGTTTTTGGCATTGTCTATCTCGATGCCGAAGAAGGACATGTTTTCGCAGGAAAGGCGGCGGATCATGGCGTTGTTTTCGCCGATGCCCGCGGTAAACACAAGGCAGTCCAGCCCGTTCATCGCGGCGGTGTAGGAGCCGATGTATTTACGCACCTGATATGCGAGAATGTTTATGGAAAGCCGTGCGCGTTCGTTGCCCTCGTCGGCAGCGGCGCAGACCTGGCGAAGATCCGAGCTCACGCCCGAAACACCTAAAAAGCCGCACTTTTTGTTCATCCAATTGCACATTTCGGAGGCGGGGATGTTTTCCTTTTCCATAAGGAAGGGGATAATAGCCGGGTCGACCGCGCCGCAGCGGGAGCCCATGATAACGCCTTCGAGCGGGGTGAAGCCCATGGAGGTATCCACGCATTTGCCTGCGTTCACGGCGCATATGGAGGAGCCGTTGCCGAGATGGCAGGTAACTACCTTCGCGTTCGAATCGCCGAGGTATTCGAGCGCCTTGCCCGAAACATATCGATGGGATGTGCCGTGGAAGCCGTAACGGCGGATCTTGTGCTTATCGGCAAGCTCGTAGGGGATCGGGTAGGTATATGCTTCGGCGGGCATAGTCTGATGGAACGCCGTATCCATAACAATAACCTGCGGGATATTCGGCATAACTTCAAGGCAGCCGCGAATACCCATAAGATGAGGGCCGGTATGGAGCGGTGCGATATCGCGGCACTTTTCGAGATCGGCAAGCACCTTGTCGTCCACACGGACGCTCTTAACAAGCCAGGGACCGCCGTGGACTATACGGTGACCGACAGCCGCGATCTGGGACATATCGGAAATGCAGCCGTTCTTTTTATCCGTGAGCGCCTTGATGACCATCCCGACAGCCTGGGAATGGTTGGCGATTTCGGTTTCGGTAACGACCTTTTCACGGCCGACAACGGTGTGGGTATGCCTGCCGCCGATCCCGATATTTTCGCAATTACCCTTTGCGATGACCGATTCGTTATCCATATCGAAAAGCTGATATTTAAGCGACGAGCTTCCCGCGTTTACTACAAGTACGAACATAACGTCTCCTTATTGACTTTTGTGATTTTATACATTATACTACCTTCATATATGAAATGCAAGGGATTTTTTGATGGGTAACCGCTTCGTTTCGGTAATATGCGAATATAACCCGCTCCACTGCGGGCACGCCTTCATGTTGGAACGGGCAAAGGGCGAATTCGGCGCCGCCGCCTGTATTTTGAGCGGCGATATTGTCCAGCGCGGCACGCCCGCCGTTGCGCCGGCATCCGTCCGTGCCGCCGCCGCTGTCGGCTGCGGTGCGAATCTTGTCGTTTCTCTGCCGATACCGTGGTGCTGCTCCTCCGCGCGGGATTTTGCCGCAGCAGGGGTGCATATCGCCCGTCTGCTGGGCAGCGGCGCGCTCGCCTTCGGTGCGGAGGACCGCCCGGAGCTGCTGCACGCCATCGCGGAATTCACCTCGCGCCCGGAATTTGCCGCAAAAGTAAAAGAGCTTATCACGCGGGAGGGGAACCTTTCCTACCCCGCCGCCTTCCGCCTTATCGCGGAGGGGGCTCTCGGCGCGGAAGCGGGCGCGGCGTGTGCAAAGCCGAACAACATACTCGCGCTGGAATACCTGAAAAACCTTGCCGGCACCGGAATAGAGCCGTATATTATACAAAGGGAGCCGGCGTTCGCCTCCTCCTCGGAAATACGCGAGCTTCGCACGCGCGGCGAAATGCTTGCCGCCTTGCCGGAGCAGAGCGCGCGTGAATTTGCCGCATACGTCGGATTCCCGCGGGCGGCATCGCGGCTGGACAGCCTTTATATCGGCACTCTGCGGCTTTCGCAGGGGTTCACGCCCGGGCTGTATTCGCTCACAAAGGAGCTGTACGCCGCGCTCGTATCCGCGGCACGCACGGCGGAAACGGCTGCGGAGCTTGCATCGCTCTGCACCGACCGCAGCCACACAAGGGCTCATGTACGGCGCGCTCTGAACTCGCTCGTTTTCGGCATTACAACCGCCCGTGTGGCGAAAATGCCGAGGCATACCGCCCTGCTGGCAGCCGACTGCGCCGGCAGGGAAATACTTCGCGCGGCGCCGCCGTCGGAGCTGTGCATCATTGCCCGCCCGGGCGATGCAAGGCGCGGCGGGGTCGAATCGGAATACCTGTTTGCAAAAAGAATAAGCGATGCCGTCTCGCTTTCGGCGCCCGGAACCGGGCGTGTGAGGGAGCTTCCGCTTATTATCGGGAGGCAGAATTGAAACATCTTTTCATAATCAACCCCATCGCGGGGCGAAAGGACCGCACCGCGCAGATAAGGCGCGGGGTAGAATCGCTTATACTTACCGATCCTTACGAGATCGCCGTCACGGACGGTGTCGGCGCGGCGACACGCATCGCCGCCGAATTTGTTTCCGCCAACGCGCACGAGGACGACCTGCGCATTTATGCCTGCGGGGGCGACGGAACGCTCACCGAAACGGCGGAGGGCGTTTTCAAAAGCGGCGGAAAAGCCGCCGTGGGCGTTGTGCCCATCGGCTCCGGCAACGATTTCGTAAAATCGCTCGGTGTGCCGCCGAAAAGCTTCCGCGATCTGCGGTCGCAGACACGCGGCAGTGTCACGGAGATCGACCTGCTTTCGGTATCCGACAAAAACGGGCTTGCCCGCACCGCGCTCAACATTATTTCCGCGGGATTTGATGCCGCCGTCGCCAAGGGGCAGGAAAGGTTCAAGCGCCTGCCGCTCGTTTCCGGCTCCGCGGCTTACAATATTTCGCTCGCGCAGTGTCTTTTCACAAAGCGCAAGCACCGCTTCCGCATAAATATGGACGGTGTCCCCTTCGATTCGGGCGACGATCCGAACCTTTTCGCCATTGCCGCAAACGGCTGCTATTACGGCGGCGGGTTCCGTGCCGCGCCTTATGCCGATCTTTCGGACGGATTGATGGATTTCATCCGGATACGCACGGTTTCGGTCATAAAGCTCCTCGGGCTTGTCGGCAAGTTCCGCAAGGGTATGCATATCGAAACGATGAAGGATGTCACCACCTTCAACCGCTGCAAGAGCATACAGCTATTTTCGGACGAGCCGATCGATGTCAATATCGACGGCGAGATAGTCCCCATGATCGACCCGACCATCGCCGTGCTCCCAAAGGCTCTCCGTATCATACTCCCCGCCTCCGTGGAGGAATAATCTACATATATAAAAAATCACGGGCTTTCTTTTTGCACAAGCGGAAAGCCCGTTTTTGTTATTTCACCCGCTTCAGGCGGCCGGTACGGCAGCGATAGCTGCGTAGCTGCGTATGCGTAAGCCCGATGAGCGAATCCAGCTTCCGCGCGGCGGATTCGTAAATGCCGTTTGTGTGGTGCAGCAGTATATAATCGACCTCGCGCACGCTGCCGCGGGCAAGGCGGCAGAACGCTTTTACCGGCGCGGCGGGGGCAAACACCCATATCGGCGAGCAGACGGTGACATGGCTGTATGCGGCAAGGTCGGGAAGCTCGCCGCTTATCGGCATTTCCCGGCGGTGCATCCCGAACCTGCCGCACCACCAGAAGCCGAGCGTTCCCTCCGTTCGCTCCGCGGCGGTTATTTCGAATATATCCGCACCGGTGCGGTCCACCTCCTCATACGCCGCCTTTTTCACATACCCCATGCGGGAAAAATAAACGACAAGCCGTGTTTTATCCCACCCGACATTCGGATAATCGGCGGTGTTAACAAAGAATTCCTCCTGCCGCGCAAAAACGCAGGCGGCATAGCCTGTCGCCGCCTGGCAAGCTCCGAAAACAAAGAACGCGGTGGACATGAAGTTGGGTGGGAACATATAAAACTGTATGCAGATCCAGAGCATGAGCGTCACCCCGAACACGCCGCCGAGCCGATCCCCCGCGCGCCTGCCGGCAAGTATCAGCGCCGCGGCGGTAAGGTTTGTGAGCCCGTTGACGATAAGCAGCGCAATGCCCGAAAACGTGAGATCGCGGAAAAGCATATCCGCAAAAGGCAGCACGCGGAAATACGGGAGCATCCCATCCATTCCGAACGCCGCGCCGGACGGGTCGGCAAGCATACCGACAGCACCCGCCACGGCGCCGATGCCGACAAACAGTGTCCAAAACAGAAGTATCCTGCGCGCGACACGGCAGCGTGAATGCTTTTTCATTTACCTTCCTCCTTTTTCGCGGTTTTGCGACCATTTCCCGCAAAAAACAGCAGCCATACAAGCACGGCATTGATGATGATATCATAAAGATGCAGCCCGCCGAACAGCAGGAGTGTCGAACCGACGGAAACGGCGACAACGCCTGCGGCAAGCAGCCTTGCCGCGGCATTCCGGGAGCGCGTCCGCCGCACCGCAAGCGAAAGCAGCGGCGACAGCGCCGCGACCGCCGACCATCCGGCGATAAACCTTGTGCCGTAAACACCGTTTGTCGCCTCCGCCACCGCATAATATGCGGCGAGCATACCCGCGCAGAACAGGAACACGTTCACCGCGGCGCGGCAGGCGGTCGGGCTGTAAAGCGATATCGCCGTGCCGAGCAGTATCCACACCGCCGTTTCGGAAAAGATGTCCCCCAGCACCTGCGTGTGCATATCGAAATAACGGCTCGCTGCGCCGAGCAGTGCCCCGGCGGCAAGCATGAAAACCGGGTTGAATATTACGGATCTTATCCTTTTGACTGCTGTACCGTCCATCGGCTGCTCCTTTTCCGCAAACAAAACACGCGTTATTATACGCCGTGCAGGGCGGTATGTCAAGCCGCCCCGGCAAAAAATCCGGTGTCACTGCGCCGGCATCCGCTTTACCGCAGGGCATTTTTCGCAGTGCGCCCAAATTGGGCATATTATGGATGTATAATAGACCCATAACGAACATACGGAGTGAAAAAGAGCATATAATAAGCCCAAAATAAACACATTGCGGGGTCAAAATATGGCGATAAAAAGCTTATCCATACGGATAGACGAGGAACTGCTTAACAAGCTCCATGTCGTTGCGGATTACGAGGGCCGCAGCGCAAACGGTCAGATATTGGTGCTGATACGCGACGCTGTCGAAAAATACGAGGCCAAGAACGGCAAAATCGGCTCGAATAAAGCCAAATAAGCAATATCCCACCGCGTTTTTGCACAAAATCTCGCGGATGTTTTGTGATATATGCCAAAAATATTCTAAAGCTATTGAATTGTGTTGTGATTTATGCTATCATATTCCAAGTATAGGCTGTTGCCGAGCCGATGCTTTGATAATCGTTCGTTTTATGTAAAAGCAACGGGGTAAAACCCGCTTTATATAAATTCGCGAGGATTCTTGTATGTTTTGGAACAATTTTGAAAAGGCGTGTGAGACAAAGAAAATCACACCGACCGACGCTGCACGGCGAGTGTACGCCGATGACGAATCCGTGCTTCTGTGGGAGCGCGGAAAGGCGGTTCCCTCTGTGGAAACGCTTGCAAAGCTTTCGCTGCTGCTTGATACCGACACGGACACGCTCCTCGGAGCGGACAACACGAAGCGGCTCGAAGGCGAAGGTGTTTTCTGGAACGGGCTTGTCCGTGTTTGCCGTCAAAAGGGCGCGAATCCCTATTCGGTATGTGAATCGATCGGCTTTTCGCCGGATGCGATCGCCATGTGGCGCCGCGGAAGTATTCCGGGGACGCTTGTCATCGCGCAGATCCTGGCAAAGCTCGATTGCTCCGTAAGCGATCTGTTTTATTACGAAGAAAACCCCTTGCCGCAAGAGTACGGCAGGGATGTGCTTCTTCGCCCCGATATTATGAGCCTTAGGAAACAAC
>USHI01000074.1 GCA_900554405.1 uncultured Eubacteriales bacterium
CCGTCGGCAACCGCCCCGGCGTTACGGTGGATACCGAAACCCGCGCCTGCACTTTGTATTCGGAGCTGGATATCTGCGATCTGCCGGGGATATATTCGCTTTCCCCGTTTTCGCCGGAGGAGCTTTGCGCGCGCGAAGCGCTTCTCGGCGGCAAGGCCGATGTTATCATAAGCGTTATCGACGGCACAAAGCCGGTCCGAGGAATATATCTGACACTGCAGCTTATCGAGCTCGGCATTCCGGTGACGGTCGCGGTGAATATGTCCGATGCGATGAGGCGGCAGGGAATAACCTTCGATACCGAAAAGCTTTCGGATGCGCTCGGCTGCACCGTCGTTTCGGTATCCGCACGGCGCGGAGAGGGCACGGCGGAGCTTGCGCGCGCGGCAAAGGAATGCGCACGGCGCGGAGCGGGGAAGTGTATGCGGTTTTCCGCCGTGACGGAGCGCGCGCTTGCTGCGATATCGCGGTGCGGGTGCAAAAACCGTTTTTGCGCCGTGAAGGTGTTCGAGCGGGACAAAGAGGCTGCGCCCCGGATGCAGGGCGGCTGCCGCGCGGAAGCGGAACGCTATATTGCCGAGGCGGAGCGGAAGCTCGGCGACAGCCCGGATGCGATAATAGCGGGCGAACGCTTTGACGCGGCGGAAGCAGTATGCGCGGAATGCTTCCGTAATATAAAGCAACACAGCGCGGGAATGCGTATCGACCGTCTGCTCACCGGCAGGTATACCGCGTTCCCGATATTTCTGCTTGCCATGCTTGCAATCTGCTATATTTCGTTTGGCGCCGTGGGGGCAAGAGCGGATGCGGTTTTAAGAAACGGTATTTTCGGCGAAGGCATATATGTGTGCGGCATTTTTATAAAAGGATTGCCGGAGGTTTTGCGCACGCTTCTTTCGGGTGCGGGCGCTTCTGCGGCGGTGGTCTCGCTTGCCGTGGACGGAGCGGCGGCGGGGGTGTTTTCGGTGGTGTGCTATCTGCCGCAGATGCTTGTGCTTTTCACGCTGCTTTCGCTGATGGAGGAATGCGGATATACCTCGCGTGCGGCTTTTCTTACCGACAGGCTGCTCGCTCCGTTCGGCTTTTCCGGGAATTCTTTTGTGCCGTTGCTTGTCAGCAGCGGCTGCGGAGTTTCCGGCATAATGGCGACACGCACGATAAAAAACCGCGGCGAAAGGCGCATTGCCGCCGTTGCCGCAACGTTTATCCCATGCGGGGCAAAGCTGCCCGTTGCGGCGATGATATCCGGTATGCTTTTCGGTTCGCCGTGGTACCTTGCGCCTGCGGCTTATGCTGCCGGTATGCTTGCCGTCGCGGCGACCGGTCTGCTGCTTAAAGGGCTGCCGCCGTTTTGCGGCGGAAGAAGCGAATATGCCTGCGAGCTTCCGGAATACCGAATGCCGCATTTTTACGGCGTTTTCCGCACCGCGGCTGCGCGTATGGCGGAATTCGTTTTGCGTGCGGGGAGCATTATTCTCCTTGCTTCGATCGCGGTGTGGCTCGGCTCGCACTGCGGGTGGCTCGGCGGCAGATTCG
This sequence comes from uncultured Eubacteriales bacterium, assembly GCA_900554405.1. Taxonomy (GTDB): domain Bacteria; phylum Bacillota; class Clostridia; order Oscillospirales; family CAG-382; genus Coliplasma. The sequence goes on from USHI01000074.1 coordinate 1,537, forward strand.
GTATTTATTCCTCCGTTCCGCTCGCGCAAAGCTTTATCGGCAGGCTCGGTTCTTTGCTTTCGCCGCTTTTTGCTCCGCTCGGGTTCGGCAGTTCCGGCGCCGTCATTGCGACGCTTTTCGGGCTGCTGGCGAAGGAGGAGATAGTCGGTGTCGCCGGGGTGATCGGTCTCGGCGAGCTCGGGTTTGCCGGCTCGCTTTCCTTCCTTTGTTTCAATCTGTATTGTGCGCCCTGCATTGCCGCGGTTGCCGCCTGCCGCCGTGCGCTCGGCAGCGCCGGACTTTCGGTATTCGCTTTTGCGTATCAATGTGCGCTTGCGTATCTGCTTTCCTTTGTCGTATACAGGATTGCCGGCGCCGGTATGTATGCGGTGCCTTTGTCGGCTGTTTTGTTGATTTCGGTAATAACGGCGGCGTTTGTAAGACAAAATAAACATAAAAGACGGGTAAAAAAACAAAAATAATTGTTTTTTTTACTTATTGCAATCCGCAAACGGCTCGTATAAAATACATACAGAAACGAAAAGGGAGGATCAAATAATGTTTGATAAAACCGAAACAGCTGTGCTTTCCGTCAGCGGAATGCATTGCAACCATTGCAGAGGAAAGGTCGAACAGGCTCTTTCTTCGCTCAAAGGGGTAAAAAGCATTGATGTCGATCTTGCATCCGCAACCGCGCACGTCACCTATGTCCCCGCCAAAACGAACGTGGAGGCTATGGTCGCCGCCGTAAACGATGCCGGCTTCGGCGCGGAGGTAAGATAGCCTTTTATGCTCAGGGATTCGGTTATAAAGGTCGGCGGGATGTCCTGCGTCCGTTGCAGCGCCGCCGTGGAACACGCGCTCAAAGGTGTGCCGGGGGTCGAATACGCCGCCGTCTCCTATGCCAACGGCAGGGCGGAGGTGCGGTATGACGATTCCCGGACAAACGAAAAGGAACTTGCAAAAGCAATAAAGAAAGCCGGGTACACCGTTGTGGAGAATGCGCTTGCCGCGCGCAAAAGGGAACTGAAAACGCTTCTGTTCACGCTTTTGTTCTCTGCAGTATTTTCCGCACCCTTCTTCCTGATGATGGGCTTTATGCTTGTCGGTGCGCCTATGCCCGCCGTGATACACAACGGCTATGTACAGTTTGCCTGTGCGACGGTTGTACAGGTGTTTGCCGGTGCGCGATTTTACCGCGGCGCGTGGCATTCGCTCGTGAACAAAAGCCCGAGTATGGATGTACTTGTGGCGCTCGGTACGACAGCCGCGTATGCGTACAGCGTTTATTCGCTTTTTTCCGGCGGCGGAACGCTTTATTTCGAAAGCTCAGTAATGATAATCACGCTCGTGCTTTTGGGCAAAACGCTTGAAGCACGTGCAAAACCCAAAACCGGTGAAGCCATAGAAAAGCTTTACTCGCTCGCGCCGCGCACGGCGACTGTCCGCCGCGACGGAGCCGAGCTCGAGCTCCCGGTTTCCGCGATATCCGTCGGCGATACCGTCGTTGTCCACCCGGGTGAGGCTGTCCCCGTGGACGGAACGGTCATTTCCGGCGGAACGCATATCGATGAATCCATGCTCACCGGCGAAAGTATGCCGGTGGAAAAGAATGTCGGCGACAGCGTTTTCGGCCGCGGGAGCATAGATATCCGTGCGGTATCCGTCGGCGCGGACACCGTTCTTGCGGGGATAATCCGCATGGTGGAGGAGGCACAGTCCTCCAAAGCGCCCATACAGACCGTGGCGGATAAGGTCAGCGCTTATTTTGTTCCCTCCGTTGCGGGGATCGCACTTGTGACGTTCATTATCACCCTTCTTGTTACCGGGAGTGCCGAAAAAGCGCTTTCGCACGCCGTCGCCGTTCTGGTCATTGCCTGCCCCTGCTCGCTCGGGCTCGCCACGCCGACGGCGCTCATGGTCGGGATCGGGCTGGGCGCGCAGCACGGTATACTCATCAAAAATGCCGCCGCGCTTGAACGCTCCTGCGAGATCAGGGCTGTCGTTCTCGACAAAACCGGAACCGTCACCGAAGGGCGCCCGCGCGTTACGGATGTGAAGGTATTCAAAGGCGACGAGGAGGGTGCGCTTCGACTTGCAGCGGCGGCGGAATCGCGCTCCGAACACCCGATCGCCTCGGCGATATGCGCATATTACGGCGGTGAGCTTCCCGCCGCGGAAAGTTTTGAATCAAGCTCCGGCAACGGCATCGAATGCATTATCGAGGGCAGAAAGATAGCCGTGGGCAAACCGGAATGGATAACGGAAAGCGTTCCCGCCGCCGTTACGGAGCTTCAAAACGAGGGCAAGACGGTCGTCTGCCTTTCGGAGGACGGAGTGCTTAAAGCGGCGATAGCCGTTTCGGACCCGATACGTTCCCATTCGCCCGATGCGATATCCGAGCTTTATTCGCTCGGGATAGAGCCGGTCATGGTCACCGGCGATAACCAAAGCGCCGCGGGCGCTGTCGCTTCGCAGGTCGGCATAAAGCATTTTGTTGCCGGAGTGCTTCCCGGCGGCAAGGTCGACGAGATCAAACGGCTGCGTAACGAATACGGCGTTGTCGCGATGGCAGGCGACGGCATAAACGATGCGCCCGCGCTTACGGAGGCCGATATAGGCTTTGCGATAGGCAGCGGATCGGATATAGCGCTCGAATCCGGCGATATAGTGCTTTCCCGCGGGGGGATCGCTTCCATACCGTCCGCTGTCCGGCTTTCGCGGGCGACAATGCGCAAGATAAAGCAGAACCTGTTCTGGGCGTTCTTCTATAACACCGCCGGTATCCCACTTGCGGCGTTCGGGCTGCTTTCGCCCGTTATCGCCGGTGCCTGCATGGCGCTTTCGTCGGTCTCGGTCGTTACCAACTCGCTCCTGCTCAAACGCACAAAGCTCAAATAAAACAAAACCGACCGTACATCGGGCATGGCCCGTGGTACGGTCGGCTTTTTTGCTTATCGTTGAATTACAGAAGGTGCGGGATGCACTTTTCTATTTCCTGATCCGAGGGGATATAATCCGACATGATGCCGTTATTGAACTTTTCATATGCGGTCATGTCGAAATAGCCGGTGCCCGTCAGGCCGAAAAGAATGACTTTCCCTTCGCCGGATTCCTTGCACTTTACCGCTTCGTCGATCGCCGCGCGTATCGCGTGGGAGGATTCGGGTGCGGGAAGAATGCCTTCCACCTTTGCGAAAAGCTTTGCGGCTTCGAACACCTTTGTCTGGGTATAGCTGCGTGCGGACATATATCCGTCGTCATAAAGCTGCGAAAGTATCGTGCTCATTCCGTGGTAGCGCAGACCGCCCGCGTGGTTGGCGGAGGGCATGAATTCCGATCCGAGCGTGTACATCTTCATAAGAGGGGTCATATGGCCGGTGTCGCCGAAATCGTAAACGTATTTCCCGCGGGTGAGCGAAGGACAGCTTGCCGGCTCCACGGCGATGATCTCCGGATCGTGCGTGCCGGATATCTTGTCCGCGAAGAAGGGTGTGGCAAGCCCGCCGAGGTTGGAGCCGCCGCCCGCACAGCCGATAACGATATCCGGGTAAACATCATATTTTTCGAGCGCGGCTTTGGATTCCTGCCCGATAATCGTCTGGTGCATCAGAACATGGTTCAGCACGCTGCCGAGCACATAGCGGCAGTTTTCGGTTTTTATGGCTGTTTCCACGGCTTCGGATATCGCGCAGCCGAGCGAACCGTTTGTGTCCGGAAACTTTTCGTTGATACGTCTGCCGACTTCTGTTTTGTCGGAAGGGGAGGGGATGACCGTCGCGCCGAAGGTACGCATCAGCTCGCGCCGCTGCGGCTTCTGCATCGCGGAGCAGCGCACCATGAAGACTGTCAGATCAAGCCCGTAATAGGCGGCAGCCATCGAAAGCGCCGTGCCCCACTGACCGGCACCGGTTTCGGTGGTAAGGTTTGTTATGCCCTGCTCCTTGGCATAATAAACCTGCGCGGCGGCGGAATTGAGCTTGTGCGAGCCGGACGTGTTGGAGCCTTCGAATTTGTAATATATCTGCGCGGGCGTGTCGAGCTCGCGTTCGAGATTATAGGCTCTGATCAGCGGCGAAGGGCGGTACATTCTGTAAAAATCGAGCACTCCCTGCGGGATCTCGATAAAAAGATCATCCGTGTTGAGCTCCTGCCGCGCAAGCTCCGTGCAGAATATCTGCGAAAGCTGTTCTTCCGTTACCGGCTTTTTCGTTCCGGGGTCGAGCATGGGCGCAGGCTTGTTCTTCATGACGGCGCGTATGTTCATCCACGCCTTGGGCATCTCCTTTTCGGAAAGATTGATACGGTACGGTATCTCGTGCTTCATGGTTAAAAACCTCCTTGTGAAAAATAAAAAACGCCGCAGGGATATAACGCATTTGAGGCGATATATCGTCGCGGTGCCACTCAAAAATTATACTCTCGGGTATCGGTAAAATACCCTTCCCACTAACGCAGGGACGTATCGGCGCGGCATAATGACCGTTAAAACGGCGTTCCGCCTTGCTCCTATCGGGTCCATTCACAAAAAGCTTACCTGCCGGGCTTACACCGCCCCCGGCTCGCTGAAAAGCAGTGTTTTCGGCTACTTCTCCCGAATCGTCGGATTTAATGTTTTTCGCATTGTAACACGTTCGCGGCGGCTTGTCAATAGGCAAAGCAAAATTTTTTTCGGTTGACTTTCGCGTAAAATCTGCTAAAATGAAATAAAAAACCAATGCGGGGTTATTATGGACGGGAAAATAGCTTTCGAGTACCTTTCCGGTGCAAAAAAATACGACAAAACCAAAGCTTATGAGCTTGCACGGCGCGGCGCGCGGGAAGGCATTGTCCTGCTGGAAAACCGCGGTCATACGCTTCCGCTGCAAAAGGGCGCACACGCTGCCTTTTTCGGCAGGATGCAGAAGCATTATCTTGCGTCCGGCACCGGCTCCGGCGGGAGGGTGCAATCCGAATATAACACGAACATTTTCGATTCGCTGCGGGAAAACGGGATAGAACTTGATACCGAAGCCGAAGCCTTTTATGCGGACTTTCTCGCCTCGCATCCTTATCAGGTCGGCAACGGCTGGACAAATCCTTCATCTCAGGAGGAGCCGGCCCTGGAGGATGAGTTTGTTTCGCACCTGGCACAAAGGAACGAAACCGCGCTTTTCGTGATAACGCGCATATCCGGCGAGGACGGCGATCTGCCGGACGGCCGCGGCGGTTATATGCTTACCGAGACCGAACTCAAAACGCTTGCGCAGCTTCGCGGTTCGTTTGCGCGTGGCGCGGTCATTCTTAACGTG
>USHI01000075.1 GCA_900554405.1 uncultured Eubacteriales bacterium
TTGGTCGATGCTGACACAAAACATTGCAGCCATAAACACTTCTTTGAAGTGTTTATGGCTGTTAATGGAATATTTGAGGCGCTATGCCCGCTTAGCTCAGTCGGTTAGAGCATCTGACTGTTAATCAGGGGGTCTTAGGTTCAAGTCCTAAAGCGGGCGCCAAGTTTAACGGTCTGTAAGTCGTTCCTTACAGACCGTTATTTTTCTCTGATGCAAACGATCGAAAGAAGGCAAAACGGAGTTTACCGGGGAGCGATATAAAGGCGCAGGAGGCATGGGCTGCGCCCGCTTTCGTTCGCATCTCCGGAGGAGCTGCGGGATATTCTCGGGCTGACACCCGGTTCCGTAAGCCCTTTCGTGGTGATGAACGGCAGCGCGCGGGAAGTGCGCGTTTATATCGATGCGGAATTTGTCGGGGGAATGATCGGCGTTCACCTGAATGACAACACGGCAACCGCTCGGCTGCGAGCGGACGATCTTGCGGACATTATCCGTGAAAACGGCGTCGCTGTCGAATACACGGTCATATAAAGAAAGGCGGGTTTGCAATATGGGCGGAGCGGTTTGGTATATCGTAATGATCCCCTGCTGTATGCTGCTTTCCGGGATAGGAGTTTTTTCGTGGGCCCGGGAAAAGCCCATGTGGTTTTGGACAGAGCCGCGGGTGAGCGAAGCGGAAATTTCGGATGTTGTAAAATACAACCGCGAAAACGGCGTTATTGTCGGTTTCGGCGACATGTGCCCGAACGGTTATCCGGACAGGCTTTATGTACACAGGGACTTTCAGCGGCACGGCACGGCGCGCGCGATATGCGACGAGCTTGAACGCTTTGCCGGCGGGCGGGTAACGACGCACGCCTCAATCACGGCAAAACCGTTTTTTCTGAACCGCGGTTACAGGGTGGTTCGGGAACAGGAGGTTATCCGCCGCGGAGTGGCGATGAAAAACTATGTAATGGAGAAATGCCCCGCCGCGGAATAACCCCGCGCGATACAAAAAAGCCGTTCCCGGCTGCGGAACGGCTTTTGCTTTGCCTGCCGGCGGCGGAAAATTCCGGATTGCCATGGCGAGTGTTTTTGTTTACAAGAAAAGCAAATATAAAATACCGCATCACGCGGTTTTGTATACGAGATATATTGACATTCGTGATTCCGTGTGCTATAATCGTCGTGGTAATTCCGAAAAGGAGAGATATATGGAAGCAAAAAACGATATAATGATATCGTATCGGTTCCCGCGATGGGACGATCTCCCGGTGTTCGAGCTTTATGTCGACCAGGTGTGTGCGCTTCTGAACGAAAGGCTTTCGCCGATAATGAAGCTGATGGGCGAGGAAACTCCGCTCACCCCCGCGATGGTGAACAACTATGTCAAGCAGGGCGTTATAAATCCGCCCGTAAAAAAGAAATATTGCCGCGAACAGCTCTGCCAGCTCGGGGTGGTCATTATCTGCAAGATGGTGCTTCCGATGAAGCAGATCGGTGATTCCATTGCCGCGATGATGCGCGTTTTCGAGGTGAGCGAGGGCTATGACCTCTTCTTCGGCGAACTGGAATATTCCGTCCGCAGCGCGTTTGCGCCGCAGAGGTACCCGCCGAAAACCATTTCTGATGCTGCCACGCGGGAGGAAGCCTCCATGCGTGCGCTTGCCGGGGCTTGCGCCCAAATGCTGCTTTTATGGGATCTTATAAGAACGCGCCGCAGTGAGGAAGCGGCAAAGGAGGAAAATACAAATGGCTGAAAAGAAAAAAACAAACGCACCGCTCAACTATGTCAAGCCCTTCGGGAGCATAAAGGATATGCTTGCCCAGCAGGTTATCGAAAACGGCGAAAAAATCGCCTATATGTACCGTGGCGGCGAGGGTATAGTGAACGTCACCTACCGCGAATTCTATGACGACGTGCGCGCGCTCGGCACGGCTATACATACGCTCGTTCAGGGCGATGCCCATGTCGGCTGCAGCGGCGAAAACTCCTACAACTGGATCGTGGTTTATCTAGCCGCGCTCACCGGGAGCACGGTATTCTGCCCGATCGACAAGGATCTCCCCGAAAACGACATGGTGAATATCATCGTCGGCGGCGAACAGAGCATAGTTTTCTGCGATGCCAAACGCGAAAAGATTTTGGCTTCAATACGCGACAGGCTCCCAGATGTGAAGTATTTCGTCTGCTTCGACCGCGAGGAGGACGATGGCGAATTTCTTTCCTATAAAAAGCTGCTTCAAAAGGGCAGGGAGCTTTATGCCGCGGGCGAACGTGCTTACGAACGTTCCCAGACCGCATCCGATGAGCTGAAAATGCTTATCTACACCTCCGGTACGACCGGGCTTGCAAAGGGCGTTATGCTTTCCGAGCACAATCTTTGCAGCGCCGTTTATTACGGCTTGCAGCGCTCCACTATCCGCGATATCGGGCTTTCGGTGCTTCCGTACCACCATTCCTACGAATCGGTCGCGGGGCTGCTTGTGGCGATACGCTGCGGCGCGACGCTCTTTATAAACGACAGTATCAAGCGTGTCCTGAAAAATATGCAGGTCTGCCGTCCGCAGTATATTTACCTCGTTCCCGCGTTTGTGGAGGTGTTCTACCGCCGTATCATGTCCGCCATCGAGGAAAAGGGCAAGACCAAAACCATTGAAAAGGCAAGAAAAATGTCCAATATGCTGCTTAAAAGCGGCATAGACATCCGCAAGAAGCTCTTCCGCGAGATCCACGAAAACTTCGGCGGCAGGCTGGAAAAGATCGTCTGCGGCGGCGCGCCGATCCGCGCCGAAGTCGGCAAGTTCTTCGAAGATATCGGGATAATCCTCTGCAACGGCTACGGTATAACCGAGTGCTCGCCGCTCGTTTCCGCAAACCCGGATGTCGGCTCCGACTGCACCACCGTCGGTTATCCGCTTGCCTGCCTGGAGGTGAAGATCGACGAACCCAATGCCGACGGCGAAGGCGAGATCCTTGTCAAGGGTGATGTTGTCATGATGGGCTATTATCATCAGCCGGAGGCTACCGCCGCCGTTATCAGGGACGGATGGTTCTATACCGGGGATTACGGCAGGATCGATGAAAAGGGCAGGCTTGTCATCACCGGCAGAAAGAAGAACATAATCATCCTCGGCAACGGTAAAAACATTTATCCCGAGGAGCTCGAAGGCTATATCGCCGGGATAAGCTATATCACCGACTGCATAGTTTATGCCGACCGCGATGCCGACGGAGTGGAAAGCGCGCTTTGCGCCGAATGCGCCATCGATCCGGAGGTGCTTGCCGGAACCGACCGCGAAGAGCTGCGCGCCCGCGTGAAATCCGATATTTTCAAGACACTTGCGAATTTGCCCGCATACAAGCAGGTTGCGCGGGTTGTCGTACGAGACAAGCCCTTTGTAAAGACGGCATCCGCAAAGATCCGCCGCGCTGCGGACGGAAAGCCGCTCGAATGATTCGCAGCCGCAAAGTATAGAATCTCCTCTGAACAAAAAACGAACCGCCGCGTAAGCCGGGCTTACGCGGCGGCGTTTTTTTGAGTTTCGGCGGGATATTTTTCAGTTGCGCCCGCGCCCGCGCCAGACAGAGGGGGAAACGGCGATCAGCAGCGGGAATATTTCCAGCCTGCCAAGCAGCATCGCCGCCGAAAACACCAGCTTGGAAAAGACGGTGTAGCCGGCAAAGCCGCCCATCGGCCCGACGGCGGCGAACCCCGGCCCGATATTGTTGAAGCAGGCGACGGCGGCGGTAAAGTTGGATTCAAACCCGAAGGGTTCGAAGCTGACAAGCAGAAACGTCGCCATTATCACGAACACATATGCGCCGAAGTAGGTCGCCACGCCGGAAAGCGTGCGGTCGTCAACCTCCTTGCCCTCGAAGTTCACGGTGGTGACGGAGCGCGGGTGAAGCAGCTTTTTTATCTCCCGCAGCGAAAGCTTGCCAAGCAGTATCGCACGGGACATCTTCAGGCCGCCCGCCGTCGAACCGGCACAGCCGCCGAGGAACATCAGCGCAAAGAGCAGTGCTTTGGAAAGCCCCGGCCACAGGTTGAAATCCGCGGTCGAGTAGCCGGTCGTCGTCGTGATGGAGGATACCTGAAAGTAGGCGTGGCGCAATGCCTCGCCGAAGGAGGGATAAAGCGCGGATATGTTCACGGTTATCACCGCGGTCGCCGTTGTGATGATCCCGAGATATACCCAAAGCTCGGTGCTTTTCAGCGCGGAGCGCGCCCGTCCGATGAGTATGAGGTAATACAGATTGAAGTTAATGCCGAACAGCATCATAAACACGGCGATGACCGTCTGGCAATAGGGCGAATAGCCGGCAATGCTGTCCGCCCTGATGGCAAGCCCGCCGGTGCCCGCCGTGCCGAAGGAATGGAGCAGGCTTTCATAAAGCGACATTCCGCCCAGACGCAGGAGTATAACCTCCGCGGCGGTTATCACGATGTATATCAGATAAAGAACCTTTGCCGTATCCCGCACACGCGGCAGCAGCTTGCCGACCGCCGGCCCCGGCATTTCGGCGCGCATTATGTGGATAGAGCGGTCGGAAACATTGGACATTATCGCCATGACAAACACCAGAACGCCCATTCCGCCGACCCAGTGCGTGAAGCTGCGCCAGAGCAGCGCGCTTTTTGAAAGGGCTTCAACGTTCGTGAGTATGGAGGAGCCGGTTGTCGTAAAGCCGCTCACCGTTTCGAAAAAGGCATCGATATAATTCGGTATATCGCCGGTGAGCACAAACGGCAGTGCGCCGATGGCGGACATGAGCAGCCACGCCAGCCCGACAACGGTAAAGCCTTCGCGGGCATAAATGACGGTGTTGCCGGAGCGCATTAGCTTTGATATAAGCGTGCCGAGCAGAAACGCCGCCGCGGCGACGGCAATAAAGGAATTCATCGGGCCGTATTCGCCGTATATCAGCGCCGTCACTGCGGGAAGCAGAAGCAGCGCCGCCGTCACCTGCATCAGCCTTCCGCAGGTGTAAAATACCATTTTTCGGTTCATTCTTCACACGCCCCTTTTTACTGCTGGAGAATGTCCGAAAGATCCGAAAGCTGCTGGTCCGCGACGATCACGATGACCCTGTCGCCCGCTTCGATGACATCGTCGCCGGTCGGGATATTTGCCCGCCTCCCGCGCGCGATGCCCGCAATGATCATGTTCGGCTTCAATTGCAGCTCCTTCAGCGGGGTTTTCAGCCCGGGAAAATCCGGTGCGGCAAGAAATTCAAGCGCTTCCACGCCGGAATCCATCAGCTTGTAAAGCGTTTCGATCCTGCTCCCCGCGGAATTTTCGAGCGCACGCACATAGCTTGTGGTAAGGTCGGAAACGCTCTTGCGCGGGGATATCAGGCATTCCAGCCCGAGATTGCGCGCCATTGCGGCAAGCTCCGGGCGGTTGACCTTCGCCACGACCTTCGGAACCCTTTTGTTTGCGGCAAAAATGGAAATGAGTATGTTTTCCTCATCCATCCCCGTGAGTGCGACAAAGGCATCCACGCTTTCCAGCCCTTCTTCCAAAAGCAGCTCCTGTTCGGCTCCGTCTCCGTGGATCAGCACGGCTTCCGGCAGCTCGGCGGCAAGCTGCCTGCAGCGTTCCTCGTCGCGGTCGATAATGCGCACCGTGTTGCCTCCGGCGATCAGCAGCTTTGCAAGATAATATGCCGTGCGGCTGCCGCCGAGTATCATCACGCTGCGCGCCTGCTTGCGCGAAACGCCCATCAGCTTCAAAAGCTTCTGTATTTCCGTCGGCGGTGCGGTAAGCCCGATCCTGTCGCCGCTTTCCAGCGCGAAATTGCCGTTCGGTATATGCACCGTTTCGCCGCGCCGGACAGCGCATATCAGAAATTTTGCATTGTATTTGCGGCGCAGCTCCATCAGCGTGCTGCCGCAAAGGGGCATATCCGGCTTCAGGTTGAGCTCGATCATTTCGAGATTGCCGTTGAAGGTTTCTATGTTCGCCGCGGCGGGCAGCTTCAGAATGTTGTAAAGCTCCTTCGCCGCGAGCATTTCCGGATTCAGCGTCAGGGAAAGCCCGATTGCGGATTTCAGAAACGTAAGGTTCTTGTCGTTGTATTCGGGGTTGCGTATCCGTGCGACGGTATGCCCCACGCCCATTTTGGAGGCGATGAAGCAGGAAAGCATATTCATTTCGTCCGAATCGGTGCAGGCAATGAGCATATCCGCCCGCTCCGCGCCGGCTTCGGAAAGCGTTTCGCAATCCGCCCCGTTGCCGCACACGGACATCACATCGTAAATGTTGCCCATGGATTCCGCCACGTCCGCCTTTTCGTCCACGGCGACTATATCGTGACCTTCGCTTACAAGATCGCCGATTATCGAGCTGCCTATCTTGCCGCAGCCGACAACAATGATCTTCATGAAAATTCTCCCTTCTGCCGTTTATATGCCAAGGGGAGCCGGCACATTTCCCCGTGCGGCCCCCGCGATACTCTTTATTTGCAGATAACTGCCCTGTGGAACACCTTTTTGCCCTTTTTGATCTTTACGCCCGCGGCAAGCGCCGAAACGGGTATAACGGCGGAGATATCCGCCACCTTTTCGCCGTCGATGCTCACGCCGCCCTGCTCGATAAGCCGCCTTGCTTCCCCGCGGGAGCCGGCAAGCGAGCAGGCGAGCATAAGGTCGATAACGCCCATGCCCTCTGCCGGGACATCCGAAAGCTCC
>USHI01000076.1 GCA_900554405.1 uncultured Eubacteriales bacterium
GGGCAAAGATGCCGTGATCCGCCGGGAAAACAAAACCAAACCGAGAAAAAAGAAAGCCGCCCTTGACGATGCCAAGGACGGTTGATACAATAGTAATATGGTTAATATATAGATAGATTACGATTTGAGAGGAACAGCGTCATGAACAATCTGTTTGCGCAGTCCCGTTCCCATTGGGTGCGGTATGACCGCTATGAGATCAAGACCGGCAAGGACGGAAAACGCTATATCACACCGGAAAAGACGGCAAAGCCCGACGTCTATAACCCGCTGAAGGAATCCTCCGAGATGGTGCTGGAGGCGCTGAATGTGGGGATGCTGATGATGAACCGCAGTCCGGAGGACGAGGTGGAAAAGGAAATTTTGACTTTTGTGACCCACTACGGTCTGTTGGGGCTGATGACGGCACTGCCCACCACGCCGTCATTTATGGACTATGAGGCAGTCTATCTGCCGAAGAATCACTTCATCAAGGAAGAAAGCATGGCGACAGAGGATTATCTTGCTCTGTTCTACCCCTTCGACAAATTGGATGTGGTGAAAAAGGGCGTGGAATCCAGTTGGAATGTTTCCGGGGATAATATGATGATTGCCCTGACCATGACCTTCATGGATGAGCCGATGGCGAAGAACATGAGCTTCCAGCGGGAGTATGCCGAACCTTATGACTGGGTAGCACAGCAGTTCAAGGATTGGGCGTTCACGCTGACCACCTCTATTCTGTACTATAACGACTACGACAGCATTGACGAGGATACAAGAAATCTTTACCGCAAGGCCATGGCTGCCTTCGGCGGCATTGCGCCTATAAGCGTCCTTCCGCAATAAATAAGGACAGGGCGCTTATCATACATTTTTTTATCCACCAAAAAATATTCCTGTTCGGGGCCCACTGTAGTGTTCACGCGCTTCACACCTTTAAGCCCGAATATTTTTGCAATTCTGAGTGCCTGCTTGTTTATTGCATCCATACTGCGCAGCAGCGGTGTTTTCTGATCGAGCGCCTCGCCGCAGTATGAGCAAAACGCTGTAGGAATACAAAGCGTATCGTCCTTTACAAACGCATAAGAACTGGGGTCCCACGCGGTATATCCCCTCGCCTCAAAGGTGGCGCGAAGCCCGCCCGACGGGAAAGAAGACGCGTCCGGCTCGCCCTTTATAAGCTCCTTGCCGGAAAATTCCATAATAATTCCGCCGTCCTCTGTGGGGGAAATAAAGCTGTCGTGCTTTTCGGCGGTGATGCCGGTCATCGGCTGGAACCAGTGGGTATAATGCGTGGCGCCCTTTTCGATCGCCCAATCCTTCATCGCATTTGCGACTACCGTCGCAAGCTCCGGATCGAGATGCTTGCCCATTTTTATCGTTCTCTGCAACGCCTTGTAGGTCTCCTTGGGCAGGCGGGCTTCCATGGTATCGTCATCGAATACCATCGAGCCGAAAATTTCCGTTACGTTTGTCATCACAGTTGCTCCTTTACTGAAAAAAATGAAAAGACGGCAAAAGGGTCCTTCCCGCGACGCCCTTGCCGCCTTATAAAGCCTCGTTATAAACGACAGACCGCAGACAGTTTGTCCACTGCCTGCGGCCCCTTTGTCGCTTTATGGGCGTATTATAACGGATACACCCGCGTTTGTCAACCGTTTTTCGGATTTTCTGCGTTTTTAACTATACGGTGTACGCATTCGCGGCGCCGTTTCGCCGTTTTTCACAGTTTTTCGCGGCGGCACGGCTCAATCCGGGATCGCTTCGGAGGGGTCGACCGTCTCTCCGCCGACACGCAGCTCGAAGTGAAGGTGAGGCCCGTCCGCGCTTTCGACGCGCGCTGTGTTGCCGACAGAGCCTATCTGCTGACCCGCGGCGATATGAGCGCCCACGGATATCCCGCCCGCAAGCTCGGGCGAAAGGCTCATATAATAGGATACCGTGTCGTAATCATGCTTCACCGCAACGGTGGTACCGTAGAAATAATCGTTTTCCACCGAAACGACCTCGCCCGCGGCATAGGCTATGACCGGCGTTCCCGCAGGGGCGGATATATCTATGCCGGTATGAACGCGGTAATCCTTCATTGTCTGCGAGAAAACGAGCGCCGTCACGCTGTAGCCCTTGCCCACCTTGCCGGAAACCGGGCAGTAAAATGTCCGTTCGGCTGCGGAGCTGTCGTCCGGCTCGCTCGTATCGGCTTCCACGCCGCTTTGCTCATCCCCGACGGGAAGATCGGGCACGCGGCTTTCGGCGTGCACGCCGGAAGCGCCGAAATCCATATTCGGCAGCGATACATTTACGGGCGAATCATCATAGGATATGCTGAAAATACCGATCGTGGCGGCTATGACCACCGTAACGGCAAGCCCGAGATACACAAAAGCCGAAAGCTTTGCGGCGCGTTTTGCAAGCGGTGCGCGGGATTCCGTCTCCCTATGCCGCCTGCTTTTGTTTTCGTTATCGTTCATTTGGTAATTACCCCCGAAAGTTATTTGTCAAGCCTATTCTTTGCTCTTTCGGGTGCAATTATTCAGTTTAACGACAGTTTCGGAAAATAGGTTTGAAGAATATGCGTGCAATCGCTCCCGTTTTTTGCAAGCCGGGAGGCATAACAGAGATCCAGACCGAGCCCGCTCCCCAGCCCGCGGCAATCGAAAACGGCTTCCCCGCCCGCAATATCGAGCGTAAACTCACGCGAGGGGAGCGAAAGCGCCCGCATGATCCTTCCCGCATCCGGCATTTCCGTGCCGAAAACGGCGAATTCGCACTTTTTGTTCCTGCCGTAAAAAACAAAGCATTCTTCATCCGGCTCCTCCGTAAGCCCGAGCAAAAGCGAAAGCTCGCGCAGGGTGAAGCGCCTTTCCGCCCTATGTACCTCGCAGGGGGATGCCGCCGTGACCGCCGCCGAAAAAGGCGAATTCGCACCTTCCCCGCTGCCGCTGCCGCAGCATTCCGAAAACGGCAGCTCCACGGGGAGCCCGTCGCGGACAAGATATCTGCCGGATGTCGCGGAAGCGGCGGAAACGGCTTCATCGCCCGGATCGGCAAGGGCAAAGCAGCAGCCCGGATCGTCGCAAAGAAGATAGCCCTCGTGCACGGTGCCGTAAAGCCTTGCGTGCATCACGTTCGTGCGGATAACGACGGCAAGCGCTTCACGCGCGGCAGGTTCGGAAGCCGTCGGGCACGCCGCGACCGCGGATGCAACGTATTCCTCCGCCGAAAGCTCCTTCGTTTCGCCGCCGATACATACCTTTACAAGCGCTTCGCGGCGCGGGGTCAGCCTGTCCGCGGCGGCGGGAAGCAGCAGCATCAACGGCACGGATAAAAAACAAAGCAAAAAGCGTTTCATGGTAAAACCGTCCTTTTTGCTTTATTTATATTCGGTTTTCGGGATTTTATTCCGTCTGTACGCCGGGCAGGGCTTTTTGCCTTTCGCGGCAGCGCGCCGTGAGCAGCCGCGCGGATATATACGCCGCCGTAGTGACATCGACGATCGAAAAAACGGCATAACGGTCTAACGTAAGCTGACCGGTGCAGCAGAGCAGCAGATCCGGCACCGCGTATATCAGAAGAAGTACAATGGCGGAGCTTCCGAAGAAGAACGCCGCAACGGCGTTTCCGCCGCCGAGATAAGCCTTGCCCTCGAAGATAAACCAGAGCATCGCCGCGCAGAGCCCGAGTATATGATACCCGCCCGAGGATGCGAGCGGCCCGGAGCCGGAACGCACGAAATCGGCAAGCACGCGCACCGCCGAAAGCAGAGCCATCGGAAGCACGGAAGCGGCAGCGATCGTGCCGGATATCCGGCGTGCTCCGAGACAGCAGCGCACCCCGTGGAAGAGGAACACCGCAGCCGCGGCGACAGCAAGCACGACGACAGCAGCCTCGAGCGATGAAAGCCCGGCGGAATATGCCTTGCCGTCGTTAAACAGCGAAATAATATAAAACAATGCCGAAAGCAGGAGCGAAGAGCCCATGACCAAGCAGCCGAGTGCGGAAAATACCCTGCCCAGCGGGATCACGGGGCGCATTTTGCGGAAGCTGCGCAGGCAGTACACGGCGGAAACGGCAAGCCAGATAATGACCGCCGCGGCAAAGCCGTAGGAATAGCCGGCATACTCATCCGCTATATAATATACGTTCGCGTCGCAGCCGTTCTTTTCCATGAATTTATAAAGCATATACGCGCGCGCCAATGCAAACACGCACGCCGCCGACAGAAACGCGACCATTTTACGAAGCCTTGCGGACAAAAAAACACCCCCCGAATGCGATACAGACATTATATCCGCATTCGGAGGGAAAGTAAAGTACAAATAGGGTAATTTTACAATATCATTTATAATTCATGTCAATACAGAGGCGTAAGCACCGTATCGCAGAAGAAGAAGGAAAGGATATATTTATACCCGTAACCCTCGCGCGCAAGCTTTTCGCCGCCGGTAGCGCTGAACCCGACGCCGTGACCGGAACCGATACCGCTGACCGTGACCTTATCCGGCGCGATATCGCCGTAGCTGTCGCCGAAGCCTTCGAACTCCTTGTAGCCGTCTGCCGTCATGACCCCGCTCACCGTTTTCTTTTCCACCCTGCCCTCGGCGGTCAGCACTTCCATATCGGCGGTATAGCCCACCTTGAAGTTTGCGCTTTTGAACCCGCAGGAGGCACGCACACGCTCCGCCGTGTTTATCCGGACGGAATTACCGCTCCCGTCGCTCACCGAAAGCACGGTGATATAATCCGAACCGTACGGGTCGGTTTCGAGTATCTTCATGCTGATATTATCATCCGCAAGCGAGGAAAAACGGTACCGCGATGTGAGGTAATCGTAAAACTCGCTTTTTGTGAAGGTGATGTTCCAGCGGCTGTCGGCTTCCATTTCGTCGTTTTCAAGGAAAACGCTTTTCAGATAAGGTACCTCCGAGCCGCCCCATGCCGCAACGGAGGAACAGCTCGCGCCGCCGTTTGCCCCGTGGTAAAGCACGGCAATGGGTTCGCCCTTATATGTCGCGATAAGCCCGCGGGTGGAATCGACAATGGCGTTGTTTTCCTCGCCCATGCGGAATATGCCGTAATAGACCTGGCAGCACGCCTCGCACGGGCAGACATCATAGCCCTCCCGAACGTGCTTTCCGTTTGTCGCCGCGGTGCGGGCAAGCACCGAAAAGGCCTTGCGCGTCTCCACGGAAAAGTTCACGCCGATCTCGTTCGCCATCACGCATTTAGTATAGCTTTCCAGCCCCAGGCGGTTCACCATGCGCAGCATTCCGTCCGAAACGGTATATTCGAAAAAGCCGGGGTATTCGCAGGTATATTCCTTGCCGCTGTAATGCTTCATCGGGAAGCTGACAACTCCGCCCGAAGCGCTTTTAAGCGCAAACGGGTGATCCGTGCGCTCGTAACGGAACAGTATCCGCCCGCTTGAGCGTTCAAGCACGGTAATTCCGGTTTCCCGCACGGCACCGGGCGTGCCCGCCGGGCATTCCGCACGCAGCTCGAAGCCGCGCTCCGTCACCGCGACATGGCAGCCCTCCCCCGCGGCGGCAAGAGCCTGGGAAAAGCCCGGATAAACCGCCCTGCAAACGGCATAGATCCCGATATTCCCCGTCTGCGCCGCAGCGCTTTCGGCACCGGCGGAAAACTCGGCTTCCGCCGTGGGCAATATCACCGTTTCGCTCCCGGAATAAGAAAACAGCTTTGTAAAGACTTCGCCGTCCGAAAAGCCGAAATCAAACCCGCCTTCCGAAACGGTCATTGCGGAGAACCGCCGTGTATCCAGCGCGTCGGTGCGCACATACATACCGACTCCGACCACCGGTTCGCCCAAGTTCGTGCCCTGTGCGGCGCTCTCCGCCGAAGCGGGCATCGCGGCGATGACCGCCAGCGCCGAAAGCGCAAGCGCGATAAGCTTAACGGACTTCATAATCGCCGCGGACGGTGAAATACGCCTTGTCGCCCGTTACAAGCACCGCGCGGCGCGATTCGCCCGCGGAAATATGATATATGTGCGCAAATTCAAGGCTTTCGCCGGAATAAAGCTCCCGCCCGGAGGAAAGATCCGCCACACCCTCGCGGTCCGTGCCGGAGGAGGTTATGACCACCGCGCTCCCGCCGCGGAATATTAGCTCGGTATTTTCGGAAAGCAATATCACGCTCCCGCGAGGAAGCGTTTCATCGCGGTAGCCGCCTGCCTGCGGCGTGCCGCTGCCCACCTGCGAAAGTATGTCGCTGCGGAGCTTTTCACCGAAAACCTCGAGATACCCGTATGTGACCGGTGTTTCCGGCGGGATCGGGGTTTCGGCTTCGGTGCCCTCCGCACCTGCTGCGACAAATGTCAGCACCGAAACGGCAGCAAGCAGCACTGCCAGCAATCTTAATTTTTTCACTGTAAAATATCTCCTTTTTTCAGCCGCGGGAAGCAGTTTCCGCCGCCGCAGCGGGCGCCGGTATGTAATATAATATGCGGCATTCGGCGGGAAAATAATCACGTCCGGCGGCATTGCGCACGGGCATGAAATTACATCCGTACTTATTATTGTACCATACTTGTCAACCCCCTACCGAAATTATTGTTTTTTTAGGGCTTTTCGGGGTGCGCAAAACACTTTTTCCGGCTTGACAAAACCGCTGAGGTATGCTATATTTTCAGGGAAACACGGCATATGCGGATG
>USHI01000077.1 GCA_900554405.1 uncultured Eubacteriales bacterium
CTGGACAGGAATGGAATCTTCCTTGAAAAAGAAGCGTATGCCAGCGGTGCTGCAGTGTAGCTTGCACCATTTAAAATAAATACACCAAAGAAATTGGCAACACCCATACCGAATGTGGTAAGTGCAAGACCGGTTACATTCTGATTTGCACGCAGAGTAATGGTGAGAAAGCTGTAAATAAGCGCCATAATAAGCGAACCGAGCAGCGAGCAGAGGAGCGGTATCGCAAGCCCGAGAAAGGCATTGATCGGTTCACCCGCAGGGACGGAGTTTTCGTAAAGGAAGGCGCCCGCCACGCCGGATATGGCACCGACATACATAATGCCCGGTATACCGAGGTTGAGGTTGCCGGATTTTTCGGTGATTATTTCACCGGTGGAGCCGTATATAAGCGGAATGCCCTGTATAACGGCACGCTGAACGAAAACAGCCAAATCGTTAACGTTGAAATCCATTTATGCGACCTCCCTGCTTTTTCTTTTCCTGAAATTGAGCTTGTAATTTATAAAGAACTCGCACCCGATGATAAAGAACAGTATAACACCGGTAAGCACATCCGAAAGGTTCAGATTGAGCACGGGGATCTTTGTCGCAAGCTGACCTGCGCCCTTCTGCAAAAATACCAGCAGAAGCGACGTGATAACCATGACCAGCGGATTGAATTTTGCCAGCCAGGACACCATGACAACCGTAAAACCGCGCCCGCCGGCAGTATTCGGCGTGATGGTGTGGTTTGCACCGGCAACAAGAAGAAGCCCGGCGATACCGCATATCGCGCCCGAAAGCGCAGCGGTCCGCAAAATGACCTTCTTTACATTTATCCCGATATATTTGGCGGTGTTTTCGCTTTCGCCGACAACGGATATCTCATACCCGTGCTTGCTGTACCGCAGATAAACGAACATCAGCACCGTTACGACCGCAACAACGATGATATTGAATATATAATCGCGCCCGAACAGTGTCGGCAGCCAGCCCTTGCGTGAAAGGAAGTTGATAATGCCTATATGTGCGCTGTCCTTCGGATTTTCCCAAAAAACCTCGAAAAATGCGACAAGCTGCATTGCCACATAGTTCATCATAAGCGTGAACAGCGTTTCGTTTGTGTTCCAACGCGCCTTGAAGAATGCGGGAATCAATGCCCAAAGCGCACTTGCAGCAATGCTGACGACAACCATCAGCGCGATAAGCGCCGGATTTTTAAGCTTGCTGCCGAAAAGTATCATGCACGCGGCGGATGCAAGCCCACCGATAAGCACCTGACCTTCCGCGCCGAGGTTCCAGAAGCGCATTTTGAACGCCGGAGTTACGGCAAGAGCAATACAAAGCAGCATTGCCGTTTCCTGCAGGGTGCTGAATGTCTTTATCTTCGAGCCCCATGCCCCCTTGAACACTTCCCTGAATACATCCAGCGGCGAGCAGTCGGCAAGCAATACTATTATCAGCGAGCATACGCCGAGCGCCAGCAGGACCGCAATGATCCTTACCACGCAGGAACGCAGGAACGTTGTTTCGGGACGCTTTGTGATATGTACAAGCGGTTCATGCATGCCGTGAGCTTTATTTTTCATTGCTGCCCGCACCTCCCTCGCGCATTGTCATCATATAACCGATCTGCTGCTTTTCGGCGGTCCTTCCGTCCACGACCCCGGCGACCCTGCCGGAACCGATAACAAGTATCCTGTCGCAAAGCTCGATAAGAACGTCCAGGTCTTCGCCGACAAAGATAACAGCAGTACCGTTCTTCTTCTGCTCGTTGAGCAGGTGGTATATAAGGTAGGAAGAGTTTATATCAAGCCCGCGAACCGGGTACGCAGCCATAAGCACGGTCGGCGCCGCCGCTATTTCGCGGCCGACAAGTACCTTCTGCACATTGCCGCCGGAAAGCTTGCGCACGGCGGTATTGATGCCCGGGGTAACGACCTCAAGTTCATTTACGATCCTGTCCGCAAGGTTTTTCGGTTCCTTGCGGCGAAGGAAGATGCTGTTGCCGCGGCGATAGCTGCGCAGCATCATATTGTCGGTGATATCCATATTGCCGACAAGCCCCATGCCGAGCCTGTCCTCGGGTACAAACGAAAGCCGCACGCCGAGCTCGCGTATTTGGAGCGGGGTTTTATCGCGCAGATTTTCGGTCTTGCCGCTCTTCGGATCGATATATTCTATCGCGCCGCTTTCAATATGCTGCAATCCGGCAATGGCTTCAAGCAGCTCGCGCTGACCGGAGCCTGCGATACCTGCGATACCGAGTATTTCTCCGGAGCGTGCGGTAAAGGAAACATCGCTTAAAACATGGACTCCGTCGCGGTTTATGCAGTTCAGCCCGTTGACAACAAGCCTGTCCTCGCATCCGACGGGCTCCGGGCGTTCGATATCGAGCGCGACCTTCTTGCCAACCATCATTTCGGTAAGCTCGGATTCGCTCGTTTCGGAAGTATTCACGCTGCCGACGTATTTGCCCTTGCGCAGCACGGCGACACGGTCGGAAAGCGCCATGACCTCGTGCAGCTTGTGGGTGATTATTATAATACACTTGCCGTCGTTGCGCATTTTGCGCAGCACATTGAAAAGCTTTTCGGTCTCCTGCGGGGTGAGTACCGCCGTGGGTTCGTCAAGTATCAGAATATTCGCGCCGCGGTAAAGCACCTTGATGATCTCGACAGTCTGCTTTTCCGAAACGGACATATCGTATATCTTTTTCTTCGGGTCTATTTCAAAGCCATAGGTATCCGCGATCGCGCGTACCTTTTTTTCGGATTCGGCAACGCTGAACCTGCCCTTTTCCTTTATACCGAGAATGATATTTTCGGTGGCGGAAAAAACGTTCACAAGCTTGAAGTGCTGGTGGATCATGCCGATCCCGAGCGCAAAAGCATCCTTCGGGGAGCGTATGACCGCTTCCTTACCATCCACGAATATTTCACCCGAATCCGGAAAATAAATACCGGATATCATATTCATAAGCGTGGTTTTTCCGCTTCCGTTTTCGCCCAAAACCGAAAGTATCTCACCCTTGTAAGCGGTGAGACATACATTGTCGTTTGCAACCGTTTTTCCGAAGCTTTTGCTTATATTTTTAAGCTCGATCGCCGCGGTCTTACTCATTCGTTACCCTCCCCGTTGCGGTTTTCCGAATCGAGCGCGGAGCCTTCCGCACCCCATTCCGAAAACCGAAAAAGCAAAATAAGGCAAGGCGGGGCGTTATTGTCCCGCCTTGCACGGTGTAATGTCAGTTCTTGATGGTGATGCCGTCGATATCGATATCGAAGTAAGGAGCGGAGCGGTATTCGGATTCGTGGAAGTAGCCGTCCTTGATAACCTCGGTATCCTTTTCGAAGTTTGCGTCGGAATCAACGTCAGCCTTATAGGAATCAAGCTTCTTGCCGCCGACGGTGAAGGTATCGGTGTTGAAGATGTGAAGCTTGCCGGCGATGATATCGGCCTTTGCGGCATCGATCGCTTCCTGGGTGCCCGCTGCGGCGACAGAAGTATTGAGCTCGGTGAGCTGTACGCCGTCGTTTTCGAGGTTGCCGAGGAATTCTTCGGTGATGGCGGTGCCGTTCATAACGGCGTTGGAAATGTGAACAAGGTACGGAGCCCAGTTGATCTTGGAGGAGATAAGAGCGGTCTTCGGGCACTTATCGGTGGTGCTGCCGTTATAGGAAACGTTGGGAACGCCCTTTTCTTCGCAAGCGGTGGGAGCGCCCCAGGAATCGGCGTGCTGGCTGATAAGGACGCAGCCGTCGTTGATAAGCGCGTTGGCGTATTCCTTTTCCTTTGCTTCATCGTACCAGGAGGTAGTGAACATTACTTCCATGGTGACAGAGGGGCAAACGGACTTTGCGCCGAGGTAGAAGGAGGTGTAGCCGGATTTAACTTCCGCATAAGGCATAGCGCCGACATAACCCATTTTTGCCTGGTCTGCGGTGATCTTGCCGTTCTGAATCATTTCGTTGAGCTTGAGACCGGCGACGATACCGGCAAGGTATCGGCCTTCATAAATGGAGGCGAAAGCATTGTGGAAGTTGGGAATTTTCGCGGTGTGCGCCTTGGTGCCGGTAGCGTGGCAGAACTGCACGTTCGGGTATTTCATGGCGGCGCTCATCATGAAATCTTCATGACCGAAGGAATCGGCAAAGATAACATTGCAGCCTTCTTCGGCAAGCTCCATAGCGGCGGTCTCGCAGGCATCGGATTCGGGAATGTTGGTCTTGATAAGAACCTGTTCGTCCTTCAGACCAAGCTCCTGCTGCATAGCCTTTGCAGCATCGATGAAGTTCTTGTCATAGGTGGAATTTTCATCGTGGAGGCAGATGATACCGATTTTGAAATCGTCCTTGCTTACGGTAGGATTGGAAACATCGGCGACCGAGGAGGTGCCGTCGGGATTCTTGCTGCCGGAAGCGGCGCTGCTGCCGGTGTCGGGGTCTTCACAGCCTGCAAAGCAGAAAACCGCGAACACCATAAGTGCCGCCGTAAGGAGAGAAAGGATCTTCTTTGACATTTTGAATGTCCTCCGATTAAAAATAAATATTTTATAAAGCCGTCGCTGCGGCATTTATACTATGAAATAAAAAAGGAAGCCGCTCAATCGAGAAACCGTACTCCTTCTTTTTCGCTCATTCCCGATATCCGGGCAAGTGATTCGACTCTGACACCCATCGAGCGGATGATATCGCCGCCGTGCTGGTATGCCTTTTCAACGGCAACGCCGGCGCCGACAACCTCCGCACCCGCCTGGCGGCAGATAGCGATAAGCCCTTCGAGCGCCTTGCCGTTGGCAAGAAAATCGTCTATGATAAGGACACGGTCGTTCCGTCCGAGAAACTTCTTTGAAACCGTAACTTCGTATGTTGTACCGTGAGTATAGGATTCCACGCTGCTGGAATAAAGCTCGCCGGTAATGTTTTTGGATTTCGACTTTTTGGCAAATACAACGGGAACGCCGAAGTATTGCGCGGTAAGGCAGGCAATGCCTTTGCCGGAGGCTTCTATCGTGAGTATGACGGTAACTCCGGCATCGCCGTACAGGCGGTGGAATTCCCTGCCGAGCTCACATATAAAAGGGACATCGATCCGGTGATTAAGGAAGGAATCCACTTTGAGGATATCGCCCGGGAGCACCCGACCGTCCTTTTTGATTCTTTCTTCGAGAAGCTGCAAACCGATCACCCGACCTTCGTGTTATTCAAGCAACGTAAATGCCCGACGGCATGAAAAACAAAAATCAATTTTATTATACCGACTCCTCCCGCGGAATACAAGAGCAATATTCGACAATGTTTCGCCCGGTTCTGTTGCGGCGGCTTGTGCATTTGAACAAAAAGCCGAAAATAAGATATATTGGGGTTGACAAACCGCCCGATTTACTATATATTGTATAAAAATACCTTTCCGCGCAGTATGTCTTCGCACGGAATAAAAATATAAAAAAAGCGAAAAAAAGGATTGACATCCGTCGATCGGTGTGGTATACTCTTACACGCTGGCGTGAGCGAAATGCTGGTGTAGCTCAATGGCAGAGCAACTGATTTGTAATCAGTAGGCTGGGGGTTCGACTCCCTTCACCAGCTCCAAACTTCCGGATTGCAGATCACAATTTCATATGGGGGAATTCCCGAGCGGCCAAAGGGGGCAGACTGTAAATCTGTTGTCACTGACTTCGATGGTTCGAATCCATCCTCCTCCACCACAAAAAAGACGCCTTTAGGGCGTCTTTTTTGTGGTGGAGGAGGATGTGGGGAGCGCGGGCTTTTCTAAAAGGCGAGAGCCGCAGCCCTGATTTGACGCGAAGGGGGACCCCGCAAAGGTTCCCCCTTCACACAACCCCTTCCTTGCGGGGAGGAGGGTTTGCTTGCGGCTTTTTTGCTATGGAGGAGGATGCGGGGAGCGCGGGCTTTTTTTGCAAGGATATTATTTCCTTTTTACAATATCTGAAGGAGAAAAAGGCGATAATATAGGAAAAACACACAATTGTAAGATGAGCGCCAGCAAATAAAATGCAATAATTGAACAAAAATAATGAAAAATGAGATTTTGATGAAAAATTCTCTTGAATTCTTTGTGAGTTGATGTTAAGATAACGCTAAGGAAACAGGAACGATTCCCATAAATTGAATGATCCTTGGCAAACCTGCTGAAAGGCAGGGACGCAAAGTAAAGCGTCTAAACGGGAAACCGCATGACCGGCTGACTGCATTCTTGAGTAAAAGAACGCAGTCAGCTTTTATATTTACAAAAATTAGAACAGAAAGGATAAATAATGCATACCAAAATCAGCAGCGGAAAGGAACATCGCCGGCACCGGGCCCGCAGGGCCTCGGTGCTATTGGTGGTGCTGGCGCTGCTGTTTACCATGCTGCCAACGGGCCTTTACACGGTGGCGGATGCCGCCCCGGCGGAGGAAGAACCGGCTCTGGTTCCTGCTCCGGAGGAGGCCCTGCCCGAACCGGAAGACTCCATGACAAAAGAGGAAGAGACGGATGAGCAGCCGGCCGAAGCGCAGCCCGCTGAAGACAAGGCCCGTGCGGCGGCCGCCACGGGGGAATGCTATGCGGCACGGGGTGGCATCTGGGACCCGGTGACCACGGGCAGGTAGAACACGCAGCGGAAAAGGCTGGTGGCCCA